>JASKJZ010000198.1 GCA_030154385.1 Clostridiales bacterium | reverse complement strand
TTTCCACTTCAAAATCACGTTTCTTAATTGCGCTAACAGCCTGTGCAAAGCTAGATACAATCTTACCTGGAACAAAGTCCTCGTACTCATAATAGAATCCTCGACTGGAAATATAGCGCTGTAAATCATATGCATAAAACAGCATCGGAATATCGAGAAGAGCCGCCTCAAAAATAACCGAAGAGTAATCGGACACTAGCACATCCGTGACAAACAAAAGATCATTGAGTTCCGAATTTTCGGACATATCAAGAATGAAATCCTCATATTTTTCCGGAATTTCATTTCGATCTTGTACAAACGGATGATGCTTGATAATAATTGCATATTCTCCGCCTAATTCCTCATACAGTTTTGCCACATCAAACTTTTCCACTGGATAAAATCCTGACATCTTACCATTTCCACGGAAGGTAGGCGCAAATAATAAGATTTTTTTATTTTTTAGCTTTGGATACATCTGGTAAAAGGATTCCGTAGCTTGCTTTTTATATGCCTCATCAAAGAAAATATCAGTTCTTGGTATCCCCGTAGCAATTGGCTTTTCTAAGGAAATACCAAAGCCTTCTGCATAATACTTTGCAATTTCCTTCGAACTTACAATGCAATAATCATAATTCCGGTGTGCCGGACTAGTTTGTTTTTGTCCGCCTGGCTTACCAAGACGACTATATCCAAACGTTTTAAAGGCGCCGCAGGCATGCCACAGCTGCATCATCGTTGTCCCTGGTCTTCTAGGTATTTTATACAAAAGCCCTGCGTAATCATCCACTAGAATTACTTTAGAAGTAGCGCAGTAATAACCATAGCGAAAGGCATTTGCATAACTCATCTGTTTTATACCACGGTCATCTAAGACAAAGCGCATATCTAAGGATTTGTCCTTTTTTAAAATATCATAAACAAATTCAAAATTACCAGACATGTCATTGCGGCGATTCGATATAAAAACAATTCGGTTTCTTTTTACTTCTTTATTCTTTGCTAGGTTATAGGCAAATTGCAGCACCATTTCTTTGCTATCTGTAATGCCAAACCCCTTTCTCGTAAAGCGGTTAATGCGAAGTCTCACATGATTTATGATTTTTAGAAGTCCCGATTTTTTATTTTTTGGCATATTTTTTGCACATCCAAGCAATACTAGGATTGCTTCAAAAAGATACACCGGTACCAAACAAATTGCAACGATTGTAAGAAGGGTTGTCCATATACCACCAACAATGCTTTGTACTGCTCCTTTAACCGCAGCAACCTTTGAGGGCTTCGTAATTTCTTGCAAGCGTTTTAATACAAATTGATGGTCTGTATGACTGATTTCGTACTCCTCATCTTCCTCAAGATGCACATCACTACTGATGATAAAATCCATTTTATCAATGACATTGTCTCCATAAGTAAATTCTATCCAAAAACGAATCTCCTTATTTTCTGGTTCTCCAAAAAATAGGTATGCCAGGCTATAGCTATACTTTGCAAAAATTGTGCAATAGGTCAAATCTTCTGCTGGAAAATATGCCTGTGCTAATAACGGAAGTCTTCTTGTTTGGGTTCCATTATCAAAAATAATGGCAATTTTGGGTTCCTTTACAACCGGACTATACGGGCATTTTATCCGTATTCCAATATGAAGCATATTGCCAACTCGATTTAACTCTAATATTTTTAAACTATACTGATCCAATCCCAATCTCCTCATTCCTGCATATCATTTTTACATAAACATTCCCCCAATTAGCAAGCCCTTGCAAATAAGCTGCACCGATTGGAGGAAATTTTGCTATTTTCATCATTTTGATCGATTTATCATATTTTTGAAGCTATTAAAAAAGGTTTTGTTTTTTTCCGCCTCCAGCAATTGTTTTTGGCTGAGCATTTTTTTATTTTCTTCCTTCAATTGTTTGCTTTCTCTTTCAAGTCCGCTAATTTGCGCCCTCAGCTTTACATTTTCTGACTTAAGCTTATCCATTTTCTTATCGAGTGGTATACAAACTTCTTGCAAACGGGCTGCCATCTCATCAAACGAAATATTGCGAACCGACGTCACGGGAGGCTGCAACGTTACCTCTTTTAGTCTACGCGTCAGAGGTGCTTCCACAGGCATTTTATACTCTTTATAAATGTGATCCATGCCATTTTTGTCAAGAAAATCTACGTAATGCTCAAAATTCTTTTTATGATTTTTTGAGACCTCTTGAAAATCAACGCGTGCTACAAGTTCAAATAAATCCGAATCAGGTAAAATATCTTTTGCCCAGATGTGTGGAAGATGATGATATTCGGTTAACTCACGCATCCTGGCATCATGAGGAATTAAAATACTTGGTGTTCCAGAAACAATAGAAACAATGTTCCCATGTAACCTGCCGCCTATACTTAAGTCCATTTGACTCAAGAATTCCATCCAAGTTGGTATATTCAGGAAGAATTTGACACGATCTTCTGCATAGATGCGATCTGTTATCTTGGTCGGATAATTTCCTCCTTGCTTATGAAAGTAAGGCATTCCCGTGTATAACAACCGCATTTCTTGTAACCGTTGCGGTAAAAAATAATGATTTGGAAATGTTTCTTCACAGTTTCTCATAAATGCATGCACATTTAACGGAGAAAGTACATTATCGTTAAAGGATATTTGGGAGTCCTTGGTAAGGTTCAAATCACGAATTTTCATATCAGAACCATTGGTATACATGGACGGACATCCAATTACGGTATGATCGATTTCTTCTCGGAAACCAAGTGCTTTTAAATAGGCAGAGGTATATTCTCCACGTACCCCCACCATCGAAGATTTATCAAGAACTGCCTTTATAAAATCCCGAATATCCTCATCAAACGGATAGGACATTTTTTCACCAGGTTCAAAGGGAGCCCGAAGACCTACTCCAATAATAATGCAAGGGATTTTTAACTGTTTAATGAGCTCCGTCATCCTTCTCATTTCAGGCATAAAATCCGCTCGAAAGGCATCTGCTAACGGAATGATAAATGCATCATATTTTTCATTGATTTCTTCTGCCTTTCCTTGAAGCGATTTATAATAATTGGGGGTAATACTTTCTACCTCATCTGTCATCAAGGATTTAAATACGCTATAGGCATAAATCAAATTTCCTACATTGTCCCCGATTGAATTATGCGTAAGCATATAGGCTGCATCAAATTCATCCAATGGAGATATGCCAGCACGTATTAATAGGTTTTTCATTCCACTACCTCCGGAAACTTTATAGGCCTATTATAAGCACTCTCGTTTCAAAAGTCAATCGAATTAGCCTAAGCGGTTGATTGCGCTAAAAATCGCGCGAATCGAAGCTCTCGTTATATTCGAGCTTACTCCAACTCCATGAACGGTCTTGTTTGTCGTCAAGTCCAGCATATGAATATAAGCTGCTGCCTGCGCATTCGAACCAGATCGAAGCGCATGCTCACTATAATCAAGTACCTTATAAGAATGACCGATAACCTCCTCTAAGCCGCGTTGTACTGCGTCGATTGGACCATTCCCTTTAGCTTCGAACTCTTTTTCCACACCTCTCTCGGTATAGATGACGCGAACCCAAGTATTTTCCGTTTCATCACCCTCAGAAAGTTCTTGAATACTGCTTCGTTTGAAATGATATGGTTCTTTTGCATCCAGATAATTCTTTTTAAATTCTTCCATAATCTGCTCTGGCGCAACCTCACCCTGCACCTCTGAAATTTTTTGGATAATATCCGCAAATTCCTTGTGCATTCCTTTTGGTAACTTAAACCCGTAACATGTATCCATTATAAAGGCAACGCCGCCCTTTCCAGACTGGCTGTTAATTCGAACGATTGGCTCATATTTTCTTCCCACATCGGCTGGATCAATCGGCAGATAAGGCACTTCCCAGTAAGCTTGATTTCGACTTTGCATCGCCTGAATCCCTTTGTTGATGGCATCCTGATGAGAACCAGAAAATGCAGTAAAAACAAGTTTTCCCGCATATGGGTGTCTCGGATGCACTGGAATCTTATTGCATCTCTCATAGACATCAATAATTTCCGTGATATTTTCAATGTCAAGATTTGGATTAATTCCCTGTGAAAATAAGTTATAGGCAATATTTAATACATCGACATTTCCTGTTCTCTCACCGTTTCCAAAGATAGTCCCCTCCACCCGGTCACATCCAGCTAACATGGCAAGTTCAGCAGATGCCACCGCACATCCTCTATCGTTGTGTGGATGGACACTAATAATAACTGCTTCCCGGTTTTTAAAGTTACGATGCATCCATTCAATCTGATCCGCATAGACATTTGGTGTATTCATTTCCACTGTAGATGGAAGATTTATAATCACTTGATTATCCTTTCTGGCTCCCCAGGTATCCATCACAGCCTCACAGACCTCCATCGCATAATCAAGTTCAGTTCCAGTAAAGCTTTCTGGCGAATACTCCAGTATAATCTTACCTGGGAAGTTTTCCTGATATTCTTTCACAAGCCTCGTTCCCTCAATCGCTATCTCTTTTATTTCTTCTTTGCTCTTATGGAACACAACATCTCTTTGTAAGGTGGAGGTTGAGTTGTAGATGTGTACAATGGCTGTTTTTACACCCTCAAGTGCTTCAAAAGTACGTGCAATCAAATGCTCTCTGCACTGCACCAGAACTTGAACCACAACATCATCCGGTATCAATTTTCGCTCCACTAACTGTCTTAGGAAGTCAAATTCGATTTGAGACGCGGAAGGAAAACCAATTTCAATTTCCTTGAATCCCAGTTTGACCAGCATATTAAAAAATTCGATTTTTTCTTCTACTACCATCGGCTCAATCAATGCTTGATTTCCGTCTCGCAAATCCACACTGCACCAAATTGGTGCTTTCTCAATTTCTTTGCTTGGCCACTCACGGTCTTTTAAATCCACTACTGGGTTTTTTTTGTATCTTTGATAATTCAACATGTTAGGGCTCCTCCTTTTGAAAATAAAAAAACCCTCATCTCTTCTGTTATCAATTTGAAGAGACGAAGGTTATATCCTACGCGGTACCACTCTTATTCGTATATTATATACGCACTTATCAGATACGGGCATATATGCCTTATATCCTCCTGTCTGATAACGGTTAGGCTCCGGCACCAGCTACTGACTTCACTCGTGCTGCTCAAAGGTGAGTTCCATTTTTTCTTGTAACTGCCTCGCACCAAACGGCAGCTCTCTGAATACTCCAAAAAATATACTATTCCTCATCAACGCATTAAACTGTTTTAGTTTTTCTCATTATAGCGATAAAATGAACTCCTGTCAATTACTTTTTAGTAATAAAGTCAACTTTTCCAATGCGGTTTCTTCTCCTGCTCCATCACAGACAATTGTAATGGTATCTCCACACTTAATGCCAGCTCCAAGAACACTTAAGACACTTTTTCCATTGACTGTCTTTTTGTCTGATTGAATTTCTACACG
>JASKJZ010000197.1 GCA_030154385.1 Clostridiales bacterium | reverse complement strand
CGATAAGTGAGAGTGCTCACATCAAGATTATTTCTTGAAAACAAAAATTAAAGTATGTACTACTGCTGTCGTAAAATATGTCTCACTCATTTATATTGCATTTTTTTATCCAAAGAAAATATTTGGAATAATCTACCAAAGTAGAAGAAGCAAGTAAAACTATTCTACATTACTAGATGCTCTTTTGTCAAGAAAATCGCTTAATATTTTTGCAAAATAATACACAAAATTGTAACATTTTATTTGTGTGATTTGATATTCTCCTGATTAAAAAAAATCCTTTGCATAATTTTACTGCAAAGGATTTTCTGGTGATAACATTTTTAGTAAATTTTCAAAATAAGTAGGAAGAGGCGCTTCGAATTCCATATATTCTCCGGTTCTTGGATGTTTAAAGCCAAGAATTTTTGCATGAAGGGTCTGCCCTTCCAAATGAAATTTTGACTTTTCCGGACCATATACATCATCTCCTAAAAGTGGATGATGAAGGCTTGCCATATGAACTCTGATTTGATGGGTTCTCCCCGTTTCAAGCTGACATTCAATATAGGAAAAATTTTGTTTTAAATTTTGAATCACGCGATAATGCGTAATTGCCTCTTTTCCATTTTTATAATTGATTGCCATCCGTTTACGGTCAACCGGATGTCTGCCAATTGGGGCATTTACCGTTCCAGTCTCTTCTTGAAAATGATGATAGACAATCGCTTCATATTTTCGCGTAATGGAATGTACCTTGAGTTGCTCTGCCAATGCATTATGAGCAAAGTCATTTTTACATATTACAATTGCACCTGTCGTATTTTTATCAATTCGATGTACAATACCTGGCCGTAACACACCGTTAATCCCAGATAAGTTATCCTTGCAATGATACAAAATGGCATTCACAATGGTGTTTGTATAATGGCCTGGTGCTGGATGTACGACCATGTTCTTTGGCTTATCAAGGACAATCAGATCTTCGTCTTCATATAAAATAGCCAATGGAATGTTTTCTGGTACAATATCAACAGGTGTTGGCTGTGGAATGCGACAGCATATTTCATCTGGATGGGATACCTTATAATTTGCTTTAACTGACTTTTCGTTAACGGTAACTTTTTCATCTTTAATTAACTTTTGAATGTGAGTACGTGTAATTGGTAACTCTTGATTGGCTAAATACTTATCCAAACGCTCTCCATCATCCAAGCGGTCTACCGTAAACCTCCATTCTTCTTCCATATCCATCCTCTTTCTATTTCGATTTTATTTCATGGATTTCTTTTTTACAAGAAACTGAAAATCTTCTTCCTTATAATAAAATAATCCGAGTACTAATAGCAAAACAGCTGAAATCGTAACATAGCAATCTGCAACGTTAAAAATCGGAAAATTGATTAATTCAAAATACAGAAAATCAACGACATAATTGTTAAGGACTCGATCAATAAAATTTCCAATCGCCCCTGCACTGATAAAAATGCAAAGGTATTCAAGTGGTAAAAAACGTTTCTCTCTGGGAATCCTACCATAAATATAAATAATTCCAAGGAAGATTATTATGGTGACCGGAATTAAAAACAATAATTGGTTCTGAAACATACCAAATGCAGCTCCACGATTTTCTAAGTATTGGAGCTTAAACACTCCAGGAATTAAATCCCATCCATCATTGCCCATAAGTTTATTTTTTGCCAGGTGTTTCGTAAACTGATCAAAAAAAATGAGTAAAATGTTTAAAACAGTAAATTTAATTGCACGTTTCATTCAATTTTTCCTCTCTCAAATAGGAAAGTGCAGAAAGAATTTCTTCATCTGTAACATCCCGTTCTATATATGCCGCTCCAAGCTGTCTTACTAAAATAAAACGAATGGAACCTGAAACCATCTTTTTGTCATGCTTTAGGATAGAAAGTACCTCTTCCTTATTATATTTGGCAATCGGATACGAGGTAAGCATTGATGGCAACTGAAAATCCTTTAGTAATTTTTTGCCTTCCTCCAACTCTTCTTTTGATAAATAGCCTCTTTTATAAGAAATGTGAAGAGCTCCTACCATCCCAATTGCAACACACTCTCCATGTAAAAGCTGAAAATTCATATAACGCTCAATCGCATGTCCTATCGTGTGACCAAAATTAAGTAAAGCACGATCCCCTTTTTCGGTCGGATCAATCTCTACTACTTCTCGCTTAATTTGACAGCTACGGTAAACAACCTCTTCCAGTGCCTCTAAGTCTCTGGTCGCCAGCTTTTCTTTTTTTTCGTTCAGCATCTTAGCATATTCCATGTCACGTATCCATGCATGCTTTACAATTTCTCCATATCCAGAATAATATTCTCTATTCGGAAGTGTATTTAATACCGATAAGTTCATATATACCGCTTGTGGCTGGTAGAAAGCGCCTACCATGTTTTTATAAGACGCATAATCCACACCCGTTTTTCCGCCAATACTGCTATCAACCATTGCCAGAAGCGTCGTAGGTACTTGAATAAATCGTATTCCTCTTAAATAGGTTGCCGCCACATACCCGGTGATATCCCCAACAACGCCCCCGCCAAGGGCAATCAGCCAATCGTTTCGCTCAAAGCCATTCTGAATCAAATCATCATAAATGCGATATACCGTGTCCAGGTTTTTATTTTCCTCACCCGCAGGAATCGTATGGGAATAAATGGCCATCGAAGACTCTGCAAGTGCATCCTGTAATGGTTGCAAATGATATCCCGCTACATTGCTATCTGTGATAATCATAAGCTTACTGTCTATTGTTCCAAGCTCCTCAGATACTTTTTTTAGTCGATTAAAACAAGTTTCCAGATAAATAGAATAAATGGGAACCTGCTGCTTTACAAAAATTTGGTTGGAAGCCTGCATCGGTCCTTTTACTAAAAGTTCTTTGCTCATCTGTGCATCTCCTATCCGTTGTCATCTCCATTAAAAAATTCAAAAATATCCTGATCCAAGGAATCATTCTTTTTATGATTCATATCCATGTTTGCACTTTTTATGTCCTTTTCATCCAAGCTTCCACTTTGTATTGGCATACGATTCATCGGCTTTACGAAAGTCATCGTTCCAAAATCTACTTGAAATGCTTTGGAGTCCAATAATTCTAAATGTGCATTGGCTAACTTTTTACACTGTATCCGATAACTTTCATATTGCTGCATCAGCACTTTCATATTACTTTGCACCTTTTCCAGATACAAATTTGCCTCTTGTACAATTTGAGACGAACGAGACTGCGCATCTGCTATAATTAAATCTGCTTTCTTCTTTGCAACACTTGTTGTCTCCTCTGCTGTTTTTTCCGCAACAATCAAAGTTTTTTGCAAGGTTTTTTCCAAATCCTTATAATAATTAAGTCCATCCGAAAGGGTATTTATTTTGTCCTTTAATTCCATATTTTCACGGTAAAGAGACTCATAATCCCGATAAAGCTCGGACAGATAGGCATCCATCTCTTTTTTTTGGTAACCTCTTCCTGGCTTTAATTCTTTTGCCTGTAATTCCACTGGTGTTAGCATAGAGTTCCTCCTTTTCGCATATTACGAACCGTATCTAAATAAATTTTTCAATTGTCACACGGTAGCGGTCTTTTTTTGTTTTCGTATCAATACCATGATATAAAAAGCGCCCCATACCACGCACTGATATCAAGTCTCCATCCTTTGGAACAAATCCATTTGAAGTAATCAGTTTTCCATTTACAAATACTTTGCCACCTTCAATCATGCCAATCAGACTAGACCTGGAGCTTTGAAAGGCAATTGCTAACAGACGGTCTAGGCGTACACTAGCCACGGTTCCCGTTAGCACTTGCTTTTTGATAGTAATCTCCTGCTCTTCAAAAACAGTAACCGCAGCTTTCACCGGTGTGTTCTTTATCCGACTAAGACTGTCACAAAGAAATGCTGCAATTTCTGGAAAACAAAACACATATGCATGCTTTCCAGATATCAAAATATCACCAATCTTTGCGCGTTTAATCCCTAAGTTTAGAATGGCTCCTAAATAATCCCGATGTGAAAGCTCTTCTCCAAACTTTTCCTGTAAAGGGGTTATTAAAACGGATTGGATTGGAAAATCTACATGAGGAAAAGAGTTATCTTCATAAAAACAGACAACTCTTCGCTCAGCTTCTGGATATCCACCCGATAATTCGTAAGATATCGAAGGTACTGTTGTTATTGTTTTGTAAAAAACAGCAATTTCATTTAAATTTAAAAAAGAGGTATAGGTACATATGCCTTGCTGATAGGCTTGATTCGCTAGTTCAATCACTCTTTTTGACAAGAGCTCCTCTTCCTTTGTTGTATGCATAATGACTCCTTTAGACCAGATTATAAAATAAGGATTGAAGATAGGACAAAACGATTAAAGTTATCATCGGAGTCAAATCAAAACTACTATTATATAAAATAGAATGCTTTAATAAAAACCGAATTGGCGTAAAAATAGGATCCAAAAGGGTAAGCATAACCCCCCGCATACGGCTTGCATTTGGGAACCAGGATAATACAAGATATAAAAATAATATCATCTCCAGCATCATAAAAAACAAATACAAGGAGTGACTCAGAACATAGGCCATCTTAAAACTCCTTACTCAGTGTTGGTACATCAAAGCCAATTTCTGGCATAATATCCAGATAATCACCAGATATATCCACTGTTTCTGGCGAGAAGATAAAGATATACCTTGAGATCTGATGCAGCTTTCCATTGATAGCATACACACATCCAGAAATAAAATCCATGACACGCTGGGCATCCTCTGGGTCAAAGCCCTCTAGATTAACGACCGCAGCACGGCCAGTTAAGAGCATATCGCAAATATCTTGTGAATCTTCAAAACCATTTGGCTTCATAATACATACTTCGAGCCCCTTTGGGGTCGTACGAATCGGCACAATTTTATTATTGGTGGTACGCTCCATTCGAACACTTCGTTCGCGAAGGGGTTCTTCTTCTCTACTTGTTGTTTTTTCAGGGCGAGACACACTCCGTTTGGTTGGTTTTGCCACTTCTTTTTCGCGCGTAAACGTTTTGGGGAATACCTTTGGCTTCTCCTCTTCAAAATCTTCGATATAATCTTCTAAATCATCATCTTCATTTAAACGTAAGTAGCCCAAAAAATCTTTTACAAAATTTGCCATAATAACTCCTATCAATCATTCTATTTAAATATTATAATTTCGTTCGCCAAAAATACCAGTTCCAATTCGAACCATAGTGGCACCCTCTTCAATAGCAACTGTGTAATCTCCCGTCATGCCAATTGATAATTCTTCCATAGAAACATTATCAATGTTTTTCGATTTGATGTCAATATATAATTTCTTCAATTGACGGAAAACCAGGCGATTCTCCTCTGCATCTTCTACAAAGGGGGCAATCGTCATAAGTCCTTTAATCGTAACATAGGGAAGCTTTGCAACTTCCTCCAGAAGAGGAAGGGTCCCTTGCA
>JASKJZ010000196.1 GCA_030154385.1 Clostridiales bacterium | reverse complement strand
ATGATAAAGCTTTGGAAGAATGCTTTTTATATAAGGATTATTTTTCTTGATTCCATCGCTGTATTTTTCGTAACCTTCGTTATTTACCGTATAATATACGGTTATCTTTCCCTCTTGGAAGGAGGGCAGCTTCGCCATAAAATCCTTTACCCACAGTTCATACTTTTTGTATTTACTAACCAGCCCCATGCTGTAGTAAAGGAGCAAATCCTCCTCTTCAAAATCAACCGTCATTTCAACCGAAATGCTTTTATCCGACTCCAAATAATCATATTTTGTCACCGCATAATCACCGCAGACCATTCGTATTGCATCAATAACTGCTGTTTTACCAGTGTTATTCTTTCCCACAAGAATCAAGGCATTCTCTACATCTGAAATCTCGAGATCTCGAATCGATTTAAAATTCCTTATGTGTAAGTAACTGATTTTCATATCGCTACCTCCTTTTTTTCTTCTTGCCCTTCTCTCTGACGGAATACCCAAAGGTACCAAGCTTTTCGCCAAGGTCAAAATACTCACCATGAGAATATGCCAAAAGCCCCGAACGGTTCAAATCAAATCTTCCCTTTGCATCAAGATAGCTTGGATCTACATGCACTCCAACCACTGCTGCAAGAATCATATGATGAGAACCCAGTTCCAGAATATTCTCTACCCTACATTCTATGTTAACTGGACACTCTTCGATATAAGGAGCCTTTACTTTCTCTCCTGGAATCGGTGTTAACCCTAGTTTTTGAAACTTATCGACCTCTCTGCCCGATCGAACTCCACAAAAATCTGTTGCCTTTGCAAGCTTTTTTGTCGTCAGATTGATGACAAATTCTCCCGAATTCTTTATAATGGGGTAAGAATACCGTTCTGGTCGTACCGATATATACACCATAGCTGGATTGGTACAAACCGTGCCTGTCCAGGCTACTGTTATAATATTGGGAGGATTTTCCCCCTCCTTGCAGCTTACCATGACCGCTGGGAGTGGATACAGCATATTTCCTGGTTTCCAAAACTCTTTGCTTTTCATATATGATTTTCTCCATCGGTTGATTTGCTATGGATTGCGTTTTTATCCAACCCATATTATAATTACTATAACAAAAACGAGGTGATGATTATGCCAAAATATTTAGATATCGAAAACGTATCCGAAGGCATGGAAGATAAAGTAAAACAAACATTAAAATTTCGTACGGGAAAGTTCATGTGGAAGGTAAAATTTAACACACCCCTTGATCCAAGAACTGTCAACAATGTAAACCTATATGTGACGGATATGGAAAAACAGCCCCTACAGACCTCTATTCACTATGATACGTTGAATAATATTATTGAAATTGAACCCTTGGAGGCGTATGCCCAGCACCAATCTTACACCCTAAACATCACAACGGCAGTAAAATCAAAGGGTGGTAATAACCTAAAAAGCCCTGTACGCATTCAATTTAAAATTGACTAATCTGATCCATTAATTTTCTTGCCGCAGTGCAAGCATAAGAGCTGGAATGAGCTGTTTTTTTCTGGAAACGACTCTTTCTAGCTTAATCCCTTGCTCTGGATTCTTATGGTCAAATGCATGCTCTACCAGCTCTTTTGCACCCTCTCCATAAAATAAAAGTGTCGTGGACTCTTCTAAAATATTGGTTAACATAAAAAACAGCATGGAAACCTTGTGTTCTTGCAAGGTACGCTTCATATATTCATAAAGCCTGTCCTTCATTTCTTCTAACTCGTCGCCGTCCAACGCATTAATCTGTCCAACTCCAAGTAATATCTCACCATGGGTAAACACCTTATAATCTTGATGAAATATCTCCTCTTCCTTTTTATTTCGAAGATTACTACCCGCAGCAAACATCTCCTTTGCATAGCGGTTGACATCAATCCCTGCAATTTTAGAAAGTACTTCTGCCGCCTGTTGATCTGCATTGGTACAAGTCGGAGATCGATACACTAAGGTATCCGATAAGATTGCGGAGCACAAAAGCCCTGCAATATGCTTTGGAATCTCAATCCCATTCTCCTGATACATCTGGTATACAATCGTTGCGGTGCATCCCAATGGCTGATTTCGAAAAAAGACCGGATTCATCGTCTGAATACCACCCAAACGGTGGTGATCGATAATTTCTAATAACTCGGCATCCTCAATTCCCTCTACCGACTGTGACCGTTCATTATGATCCACTAATATAATCTGTTTCCGTTTGGCATCCAAAAAATTTCTTCTAGAAATCATGCCGACAAATTTACCATTATCATCCAAAATCGGGAAATCCCGAAATCGCATCTTTGCCATAATATCGCGGATTTCTTCGATTCGATCATCTTCATTAAACGAGACCAAATCCTTGCTTTTCATAAAAAAGTGAATTGGCATGCTCTGGTTCATAAGACGCGAGGCTGTAAACGTGTCGAACGGCGTTTTAATAATGGTACAGCCCTTCGCCTCTGCTAGCTTTGTAATCGTATAGGATACCGTCGCTCCATCACATACAATAATACAGCTTGCCTCCATTTCAATCGCGCAAAGCTGTGATTCATAGCGATTCCCCAGGATGACAATATCATTCTTTTCGATATAGCTTTCCATTAAATCTGGGTTTGCCGCCGCGACCAACACCTTTCCATCTGTTATTAGAGCATGTTCATTTCCAACCACCAGCTCACCCTCTAGTGTCTCAATCACATTGCGATACGGGGTTCTGGCCGTGCCAATGATTTGGTTATCATAGACCTCCATATAAGACTTTGCAATATCACTAATCGTAATAAGTCCTTCTAGTCCGCGGCTCTTATTCACAACCGGAAGTGTGTTTGCCTTTTCCGCGCGCATCCTCTCCCATGCCTTTTTTAGGGAGATATTGCTTAAGGCACCTTCAATATGGCGAAACTCTACATCCTTTACCTGTGTATAAACATCTTTAATCAGCTTTGGTTCTTTTACCTCAAAATAATGTAAGACAAACGCCGTTTCTTGATTTACTTCCCCAGCGCGCATTGCCTGAAAGAGTCCGCCGGTTATTTTTTCTTTTAAATACGCATAAGCAATTGCAGAACATATGGAATCGGTATCCGGGTTTTTATGCCCGACCACATATACTTTATTTTTTCTCTCTTCTTTCATATCGCGCTCCCCAAACTCTTAGACATAGAGTTCATATTTAATGAGTGTCTTTATTTTACGATTGCGTAACAGCAGCTTTTGCATTTCGGCTTCCTCGTCCACAAAACCAATTACTACCTGCACGCGCGCCCGACGCATCAACTGACAGATGTTTTGCATAGAATCGAGGGAAAGCTGATTTGCCCTCTCGATCAAAAGACAGGTACCATCAATCTGTTCTTTTCTTTCTTCTAAATCAATTTCATTTAACTTCTCCGCTGAAATACGCGCAATTTTTGATGTCTTTAGGACACCGCCCTCGCAAAGATTTTTCGCCAACGGCTTGATTATGCTCATTATTTTTTCATCCTCATTTCCAATTAGTAGAAAATGAGGCATCTGCTTTGATTTTTGAGCCTCTGCGACGATGCTTTGAATCATTTGCTGCTTTTTTTCTTCGATGGAGACTTCCATTTCGATTCCCTGCTGAGGTTCTAATTGGTATTCTTCTAAATCTTCTTGTTGCTCTTCATATACTTCCTCTTGCTCGGTATTATGATTTTCTTCCTGCCTTTTTGCTATCTCTGCTGCTATTTTTAAATCCGCCGAAATGTTCCTTGTCTCCCCAATTGCTTTTGGAGATGAGATATCAATTCCTTCCACATAATGCAATTTTAAAAGCATCGCCTTTTCCACAATAATACCTTCTCCAAACCAAAGTACAATCTTTTCACATTCTGCGACACATTCCGCTTCAAAACCTTCCTTGTGATAGAGCTTGGCAAGCTCATAAGCCCACTCTTCCAAATATTCAACATGCAAAATTTTTTGAACACTTTCGATTTGCTCTAAATGGTTGGAGCCCTTCGCCTTTTCGATATAATATGCAAGGATTAAAACATCAACATCCTCACCGCCAATTTCTTTGAATTTTGCAAAATAAGCTTCTGCTTCCTTAACTTGTCCACATTTTACGGATAAATAAACTAAATGATACAGCACACTCCTTGATTTAATTTTTTCATAAATCAGCAAATAGACCTCTCTGGCATCCAAAAATCGCTTACATTCAATATAAACCTGTGCAATCGTTTTTAAGTCTATGATGGATTTCACTTTCTCTATGTCAAGAGGCTCTACCAGATCGATTGCTTTTTGAAACTGTTTTTCTTCCAGTAAATTGCGCGCTTGTGCGCACTTTATCATACTGTCAAGCTTGCCCATGCTTTATCCCCCTGTTTCTCGTAATTCCTATCTACTATAGTAGTCGCTCTTGGCTTCATTTTCAATCTTTTTTATGCTTCTTTGTAATAAAGCAGGGTATTTTGTATTTCAGACGGAACATCTTTCCCATTTTTTTCCAAACTATGAACTAAAAGTTCTAATGCGCGTACTTTGTTCGCCCGCTGCATCTGAAAACGGCTCATTGCATCTGCAAACAAAGGCTGCTCCCTTTGTTTATCACGGATTTCTCTGGAAAGAGGACAATACGTTGCTAGCATCTCCCGTACCACTTTATTTAAACGGATGGCTCCCTTCGACTCAAAGCTGATCCATATTTCATAATCCATTACAAAAACTTCTTTGGAATTATTCCTGCTCTTTTGTATTTGCGCTTTTAAGCGCTCCTTCTTGTCCTCACTAAGGTCACGATTCTTTCGGTAAAACTGAATATAATCCATATATTCACTGGTCAAGGATTTGTATTTGATATTATTCCAGGCAGAGCCTTGCATCGTTCTGCATAATTCCCAACGATAACGTCCAAACACTTTGATAAGAATATCTCTTAGATTTCCCATCGAAAATGACGGAAGCAAAATGCGCCCCTTTGAATTCCTTTTTCTTCCGCTCACCTCCTGCCACATAATGCCATTTTCCCCACTCACCGGAAACAGAATAATATCCGGAAATATTTCTTTGACCACGTATTCTCGTCTAATTTCCAATGACTCATTGTCATAGGCTTCTTCTCGGTAAAACAGGCTATAATCAATGGCCCGAATGGCTTTTATTGCCTCTTCCACCCGTTCATTCGTTATAAAAGATTTGCCAATCTGTGTCACAAAAGAGCTTTCCTGCAAAAATGGAACAAATGTAATAATCTGCCCATGAATCAATCGATTATTATATTGAAATAAATTCGAAATTTCATATTCCAAACGACTGGTCTTATCCTGAAAACGCAGTACAGCTTCTTCATCGGTAATTTCATTTGCCTTCTTTAGTGAACGAATGTACTCCTCGTAATCCATGTCAAATTCACTTTTGGAAGGAAGCTCTTTCCCCAAATAAATGAGCGTCAGCCACTCTTTCATGTTGTAGATTTTAATAAATCCTTTTCCTTTTATTTCTTCTA
Organism: Clostridiales bacterium; assembly: GCA_030154385.1. The sequence continues at coordinate 5 of JASKJZ010000196.1, read as the reverse complement.
GCTCT
>JASKJZ010000195.1 GCA_030154385.1 Clostridiales bacterium | reverse complement strand
AATCAATCCCAGCCATTCTTCATTTTCTGCAAAGTGTGCTGCCAGCTTCTCTTTAATTTCACGGATGTTTCCTTCTCTGGTCTGCTTATCATCGGTGAATACTGCTACTTCCATTTCTTCTGGCGTAACAACTTCCTTCATCGCCGCAAACAGCTCTTGTGGTACTGCACAGCTTGTATAGGAATGTTTTGGTTTCCCACACTCTGCCACAATACCGTCGATAAAACGAATCACTTCCTGATTTATTTTATGTGCTTCAAAAATGGCTTCCAACATTTTATCCTCTGGCACTTCATTTGCACCAGCCTCAATCATAATTACCTTTTCTCTGGTAGAAGCAACGGTAAGCTTAAGATCCGAACGTGAATTTTGTTCTGCATTTGGATTGAACACAAAGGCTCCGTCAATCAGACCGACCTGTGTTGTCGCACAAGGACCATCAAATGGAATGTCAGAGATAGCCGTAGCAATCGCAGATCCAAGCATTGCGGTAAGCTCTGGGCTGCATTCTGGATCAACGGACATTACCATATTGTTTAATGTAACATCATTACGGTAATCCTTTGGAAACAAAGGGCGCATTGGGCGGTCAATAACACGGGAGGTAAGAATCGCATTCTCGGATGCTTTTCCTTCTCTCTTCGTAAATCCACCTGGAATCTTTCCTACTGCATATAGTTTTTCTTCATATTCAACGCTAAGCGGAAAGAAATCAATTCCCTCTCTTGGCTTTTCCGATGCTGTTGCCGTTGATAACACCGTAGTATCACCATAGTGCATAAAAGCACATCCATTTGCCTGCTTACCAACGCGGTCAACATCAACCGTTAGGGTACGTCCGGCTAATTCCATACGAAAAGTTTTGTACATAAATATTCTCCTTTATTATCATCATTCGATGGAAGTGCCGAAACAACTGAACAAATCATTTTATGAAATAATCTCTTCAGAAGTCTCGGAATGTACTTCCATCACATTAACTCTTTTATTATACCACTCCTACCAATGATTATCTACCCTTTTTTCCTGCACATACACGATTTCTAGCAAAAAAATCATTTTTTTCGCCAATATCGTTTACATTCCAATCGAAGTATGCTATGATACATAGGTATTTTAAACCGATACCCAGTCTCGGGAGTCTCCGACCCCAGTCTTAGTGTCTGGTTACATTTTAATTTTATCAAAGGAGGTCTTTACCATGATTAGTAAAGAAAAGAAACAGCAAATTATTACAGAATACGGAAGAACCGCTACCGATACTGGTTCACCAGAAGTTCAGGTTGCTCTATTAACAGAACGTATCAATCAGTTAACCGAGCATTTAAAATCCAATCAAAAGGATCACCACTCTAGAAGAGGTCTTCTTAAAATGGTTGGTCAAAGAAGAGGTTTATTAGATTACTTAAAGAAAACCGATCTTGAAGGATATCGTACCTTAATTGCAAGATTAGGTTTAAGAAAATAATGAACACAGAGAGAGCATGCATATGCTCTCTTTTTTTGTACACAAAATACGCGGTTCAAAGGGTTATGAAGTTGCAATTTTTTTATTCATCTGGTATTCTTCTATCAGGAGGAAATGTGCATGATAACCATACCAATTGATTCTACTCAAAAAATTTCTTTATATGAACAGATTTATCAATACATCAAATCAGAAATCACGCAAGGACATCTTGTCTTCGAAGAAAAGCTTCCCTCCACCAGAAGTCTTGCTGCCCATTTATCCATTAGTAGAAATACCGTCGACATGGCCTATGCCCAGCTTTTATCGGAAGGGTATATCATTTCTTATCCCAAAAGAGGATATTTTGTCAGTCGTGTATCAAATCTCTCTATTTACCCCTCCTCTTTAAGTTCATCCAGCTACGAAAAAAAAGCACCAGAGGAAAAGTTACCCTATACATATGATTTTTCCCCATTTTCAATTGATTTAAGTCATTTTCCATACCGGATTTGGCGCCAGCTCTCAAAAAGTAGTCTGGAAAAGAGCGAACTGTTTTTGATGGGTGATTCAAGAGGAGACGCTCCTCTTCGACAGGCAATCGCACATTATCTCCATCAGTCACGTGGCGTAACTTGCAAAGAGGATCAAATTTTCATTGGAGCTGGTGTCGATTATCTTTTGCAGCTATTGGCACAATATTTTGGTTCTACTAGCCATATTGCGCTCGAAAACCCTTGTTACCAGCGAGCCTATCATATTTTTTTGAACAATAAAGTTCCGACTACTCCAATTGCCCTCGACAATGCTGGCATGCGCATAGAAGATTTAGAAAAGACCGCCTGTAACATTGCTTACGTTACGCCCTCCCACCAGTATCCCCTTGGTATCATCATGCCAATCAAGCGTCGAATGGAGCTGCTTGCCTGGGTCGGGAAGGAGGCAGGCCGCTATATTATAGAAGATGATCATGATAGTGAATTTCGCTACAAAGGAAAACCAATTCCCTCGCTGCAAAGTATTCGCTCTGCCTCCAATATTATTTATATTGGTACCTTTTCCAGAGCGATTGCTCCAGCGATTCGTGTCGGTTATATGGTTCTGCCAGCGGGGCTCTGTGAAGATTTTAATCATCGTTTTGCCTATCTATCTTCCACAGTCTCACGTATTGATCAGGAAATTTTGACCCACTTTTTAAACGATGGACATTTTGAACGGCACGTAAACCGCATGCGAAAGGTTTATAAAACAAAGCATGACTTTATGCTTTCTTTGCTGAAAACAAGCAATTTACCAATTACCATCAAGGGAGAACATGCTGGCATGCATCTTGTTGTAACCTGCAATAACGGACGAAGCGAAGAAGAAATAAAAACGATTGCAAGAAAAAATTCTATCCAATTGTATGGTCTTAAGGAGCACTTTATCCAGCTTCCAGCTTCCTATACACCAACGCTTCTGCTAGGATATGCCAATATGAGCGAAAAGCAGATAGAAGAAGGAATAAAAATATTGGCAGCTACATGTTTATCGTAGCTGCCAATATTTTTTATTCTCTCATTTTAAAATAAGCTCGTCCGTATTGCTCATCTTTTAGCATTTGTACTTTTAGCTCTTCAATGGAATCAAACTTAACCTCCGGGCGTTCAAACTGGTAGAGGTCAACCTTTAAGTATTCCCCGTACAAATCACCAGAATAATCGAAGATATAGGTTTCCATCAACCGCCTTTTTTCCGCACCAACGGTTGGTTTTACTCCAATATTCGAAATTCCATAAAAAGCAACACCCTGTATCCAGATTTTGGATGCATATACTCCATTTGGCGGAAGCAGCTTCACTTCTTCTGGCAGCATATTGATGGTTGGAATACCAAGTGTTCTACCAAGCTTTCTGCCATGAATTACTTCCCCCATAATGCGATATGGTTTTCCTAGCATTTGATTCACCTTTTCCATGCTTCCCTCTGCTATTGCATGACGAATTCTTGTGCTGCTAACCGCAACTCCCTCGTACATGACTTTGTCAAAGGTAATCAGTTCAAATCCATATTGTTTGGAAAGCTTTTCTAGTAGAATCACATCCCCCGTTCGATTATGTCCAAAATGAAAATCGCGTCCAACAATCAGGACTTTCGTATCCATTTTTTCAAGTAAAACATCCGATACAAAGCGCTCCGGCTCCATCGAAAACATCGCCTGATCAAATGGATAGGATACTAAAACATCTGCTCCCGCTTCTTCCATGATTTGGCGTTTTTCCTCTTCGGTATAAATCAAACGAAGCTCCTTATCCCCGTTGAGTACCCGTGGATTCATCAAAAAAGTAAAAATCACAGCACGCAACCCCTGCTTTTTTCGTTCAACGGCAGCTCTTATTAGCTCCCGATGTCCAATATGTACACCATCAAACTTTCCAAGACAAACGGCACTCTTTTCCAATTTAAAATCACTATAATCAATGTATTTCAAGTCACTCACTCCTATCGAAAAAATGCCTTTCTCTTACAAAAACATTTTATAAGGTACTAGACATTCGTTCTGTTCTGCTATTTGATATAACCCTTTAAACACAAGGAAAGAGTCATATACTCTTACCATACTGCCCTCTGATACAACTCCGCTCAAAACTCCATCCAAAAGAGAAAGTGAATTTCCATTATTTAACAATCGATCCTTCTCTTTATGAACGGTAAAACTTTCATAACCAGAAAAAATGGCATCGACTGGCACCAACCACTCAGAGAGAGCACCTTCCCTCATCTGCGCTTCAATTTCCTTTAAAGTATGACTTTCTTCTATAATAAAACTGCCTGCCTTGACACGTAGTAGACTTTTCATAGCACCACCCACACGAAGGGCATCTCCAATATCTGCACAGAGTGTTCGTATGTAGGTTCCTTTTGAGCAAAATACCCGCATTCTTACCTCATAACATGATACGTCAATTTCTAAAATATCAATTTTATGAATCAAAACCGAACGTGGCTTTCTCTCGATTTCAATACCTTCTCTGGCTAACTCATATAACTTTTTTCCATTGACTTTGATTGCGGAATACATCGGCGGCACCTGATCATAGGAGCCTTGGAAGGATAATACAGCCTCCTTGATTGCTTCTTTCGAAAGCGCTACATCTGTAGTAGAACGTACGGTTCCTGTCAAATCCTGTGTATCCGTTGTTACTCCTAGCTTTAATACCGCTTCATAACATTTATCCTTATCCGTAAGTAAGTCACAAAGTTTTGTCGCTTTTCCAAGACATACGGGCAAAACCCCTTCTGCGTCTGGATCTAACGTACCGGTATGCCCGATTTTTTTTTGCTTTACAATCCCGCGAAGCTTGGCTACCACATCATGTGAAGTAAAGCCTTTTTCTTTATAAACATTTAAAATTCCATCCATCTTATTTAACCTATCTGCTTTAACTGGCTTTCGATATGCCCCGTTATATTCGTAATGACATCGTGATATCTTCCCTTTAACGTACAACCTGCCGCTTTTATGTGTCCGCCACCGCCAAAATAAACGGCAATTTTATTGACATCCACCAGTCCATTTGAGCGCATGCTTACTTTGTACTCTCCCGATGCAATTTCATATGCAAACAGTGCGACCTCTACTCCCTTTGTCACACGCATCTGATCAACAATACCATCCATATCCTCAGCTGTTGCTCCATAAAAATCCAGGATTCTTCTCTCTACACAAGAGGCAATCACTTTACCATCCAGGAGAAGAAAGCTTTCAAGAAGGCATCTTCCTAGAATTTGATTTTGCAAATAAGTCTTTTGGTAAAAGGTCTCGTCAATAATCTTAGAAAACGGAACTCCCTTATCAATCAACTTACCTGCCGCCTGCATCGTATCAATCGTGGTATTGGAATGCTTGAACACACCTGTGTCATATACAATCCCCAAATAAAGAGCCTTTGCCGTCTCCTTGGAAATTTTATCTTCTTCCATTAGGGAAAATAAAAGTTCACAAGTAGAACTTCTCTTTGGCTCTAGTATATTATGTTTTCCAAA
>JASKJZ010000194.1 GCA_030154385.1 Clostridiales bacterium | reverse complement strand
GAAAAGAAAATCAAAATATAAAGTTTATTATCATTAGTGGTCATCGAGAATTTAAATATGCGCAGGCAGCGGTTAAATATGGGGTCAATGAATATTTATTAAAACCAATTCGGGAAGAGGAACTGTTACATACGCTAGAAACGCTGAAAGAAAAATTTCGTGAGCAGGATCAAAATATCTCCAACGAAGAGCAGATGAAGAAACGACTGGAGGATAACAGGATACGGCTTAGAAAGCGTTTATTCCAAGAAATACTTTTTCGGGGAGCCGTGAAAAAAAATGAAGTATGCCTTGCATTTGTAAATGAGGAATACAGTTATTCCTTCCAAGAGGGATGCTTTCAAGTCATTTGTATAAAGTTAGATCATGCAGCAAAGGTATATCAGAGTAATACTCAGGTACTGGAAGATAAAAGCGTTCCGTTGATTATGCAAGAATTATCTTCTATTTGTTACGATCTTGGAGTTGCTTATGAAAATGGTGTGATTCATTGTGTTTTAAATTATAACGAAGAAGAACTCTCCACCATGAAAAGGAAGATCAAAGTGATACTAATGGATATTTTACTACAAGATCCAATTTATCAGCCGTTGGATGTTACCATTGGTATGGGGAGCATAGAGCAGGATATTACAGGTATTTTACATTCGTTTCACAATGCAGAGGGTGCGTATCAGCAACGTATCATCAATGGAACCGGTAAGGTTTTTGAAAGTGTGAGAGAGTATAGCAGTGGGTTGGCCGACAGTGATCTTTTTCAAGAGTTCAATCGATCCTTTATGTATAACATTAATAATCTGAACATAGAGCAGATTTCTTACATCTTAGAAGAGTTAAAGAAGAATCTTTTAGCCAGAACACAGACTACGGGTCATGAAATTTTGCAGATGACAAAGGAGGTTTGCAACCTATATCTATTATATATGCGAGCAAATAATTTTCTAGTGGAGAAGGCCGATACATTTTTACACTCTTTTTGTGAGTATGCAGACGATTGTAATTCCATCCATGAGCTCTTTCGCTATTTAAACCAAACGATTACGAATTCCATTCAGGGAGTTATGGAGGAACAAAAGCAAGAAATTACAAAACCGATACGACTGGCAAAGCAATATGTTGAAGAGCATTATATGAATTCCCTGACCATTGATGAGGTGAGTTTGGAGGTTGGTTTTAGTCCTAGTCATTTTAGTACAATGTTCAAGAAGGAGATGGGCGTTACGTTCCTGGAATTTTTATCCTCAATTCGAATGAAGCATGCAAAGGATCTATTAAAAAAAGGGAATAAAAGCATTGCAGTAATTTGTGAAGAGGTTGGGTACAGTGATGTGAAATACTTTACGAAAAGCTTTCGTAAGCATACTGGATTAAAGCCAAATGAATTTCGAAAGCTCTATTCGTAGCAAGGGGGATATATGAAGAAAAAGAAGTGGAACTATCTTTCCTTTCGATTTTCTCTAAGCTGGATTTTTTTAAATATCTTTGTTCTACTGCTTTTGGTTCTTTTACTCTTTTTTATGCACGAAGAAGAATGGTGGCCAATCATTATGCTCGCTCTTTTTGGGGGATATTTGTTTCTTAATTATGTCAGCTATGTTTTTGCAATTAAGCCTTATCGAAGAAGAAACAAGATGTTCCAGCTATTTTCAGAGGGCTTTACGATAAAGGGAGTTTTTGAACTTCAGTACCCCACAAGCCCAGAAGAGGAGAGGATGTTGGCACGATTTCAGGATATGTTAGATACAAGGGAACTCATTAATGTGTCGAAAAAACAAGCCGAGTATCTTGCTTTACAAAACCAGATTAATCCTCATTTTTTATACAACACCTTGGAGGGGATAAGAAGCGAAGCCTTAGGTGCTGGTATTGAGGGGGTTGCGAAAATGTCGGAAGCGCTTTCCCTGTTTTTTCGTTATACGATCTCAAACGTTGAAAATCTGGTCTCATTAGAGGACGAACTGAAGAATGTAGAAAATTATTATATCATTCAACAGTTTCGCTTTGAAGACCGCCTTAAGATTATTATAGATTTGGATGCTGGAGACGAACAACTTCTATTGTCCGCTAAGATGCCTAAACTCATGCTACAGCCAATTGTAGAAAACTCGATTTATCATGGCCTTGAAGAGAAGCTTGGTCAGGGTATTGTAAAAATCCATGCAAGGGCTACCTTGGAACGATTGATTATTACCATATCCGATAATGGGCTTGGCATGAGTGAGGAAGAAGTGGATAAGTTAAACAAAAAGCTTCGTTCCGTGGAATTGATTCGGTTTGAGAAGGAAGAAAAAGAAAGAAAAGGTGGAATAGCGCTTACCAATGTTAACAGCAGAATCCAGCTTCTTTTTGGGGAAGAGTATGGTCTGTATGTGTACAGCACAAAAAATGAAGGTACTCAGGTTGAAATAACGCTGCCCTATGTGACTGGTTAAGGATAAAGGAGAAGCGATGAGAGAGGAAACACTTCGGGTAGAACGAGTGACGCTGCGATATAATGGGAATGTGTCCCTTGATAATATTAATTTTAATATTTACAAGGGTGAAGTCATGGGAATGATCTTTCTAACATCTCAGGGAAAACAAGAGCTGATCGAGTTGTTATATCAAAATACACCAATAAATAATGGGCGCATCTATATTAATGGACAATTAGTGAATACGTATCAGAACAACGTACCAAGTGGTCCAAACCGCATACCGATCATTGGGAGAGACGTGCGTTTGATTGAAACCTTGACAGTTGCGGATAATATTTTTGTTATGCGCAGAGGGCTTAAAAAGTATCTAATCAATCGTCGTTTATTGGAAAGCCAATTTTACTTCTGGTTCGAGGAACTAAATACTGGAATCGACCCCAATGCTTTAATTTCTGATTTATCAAAAGCAGAACGTTGTATGGTGGAGCTTTTTCGAGCGATTGTCGCGGGCAGCAAACTAATCATTATCCAAGAAATCGCGAGTTTTCTAACGAGTGATGATTTATGTCGATTCTATGAATTGATACAGTACTACAAGCAGCAGGGAATCTCTTTTTTGTATATTGGGAACCACCATGAAGAGGTTTTTCGAATTTGTGACCGGGTTTCGTTGATGAAAAATGCACGAGTAATCCGCATCTTTGAAAAGGATGAATTAAATGATATTAACATAAGGCCTTATACGATTTCCTTTGATGTAAGAGAAAATCATACAAAGGAGCCAATGTGCCGGGGTGTTTTAAATTTTGCACAGGTTACCACAAATGCATGGAAACAGGTTTCCTTTTCGATTAAGAAGGGAGAATGTGTTGTTTTCTTAGATAATAGCAATGAATGCTTATCCGATTTTTTGGAGCTTGTTTGTTATCAAAAGCAACCAATTTCAGGTAAGGTCTTTTATGATAGTTTTATGCATCAGAACGGAATTAAAAAGCATTGGATTGAAGATAAGATTTTACAGATATCCGAAAATCCGGTGAAGGATTTGATTTTTTGGAACTTGAATTATATGGAAAATCTCTGTTTTCTAATCGATCGAAAAGCAAAGAATCTTTGTCTTAGTAAGCATGTGGTCGAAAGTATTAAAAAGGAATATAAATCATATGTTGGAGATGAAATAGAGACCGAAAATTTAAGAACGCTAGATATTCGCTCTCTTTATAATCTAATTTACTATCGGGTGCATTTATTTAACCCCAATTTACTGATTTGTATTCAGCCTTTTTCTGGACTTGATATGTACATGAGAAGGCATGTGGTAGGACTTCTTTATGAACTCCAAAAGAAAGGGATTACGATTATAATATGGTCGGTCAATCTCTCCGACTGTTTATCGGTGGCGGATCGGCTGTTTTTATTGGAAAAGGGACAAATTAAGAGAACTTATGAAAAAGAGGAGTTTTATTATTTTCGGGAAAAAAGATAAAGAACAGGCTGTGAGCCTGTTCTTTATCTTTATTTGCGTAAAGTAAATTGATTGATAATATGATCAAGTGTCTTGGATTTTTCTTCGAGAGTCGTAGCATTTTGGTGTAATTCCTTAACATAGGTTAGCTGTTGTTTTGTGGATTGGTTAACTACAGAGGAAGCAGCAGCGGTCTCCTGTGAGATACCGCTAATGCTTTCCATCGCATGCAGTGTATCAAGACGTTCCTGATCCATACCATATACGGTTGCTCCAACCTCTTTTATTTTATCAAGTAGTACATTCAGGTACTCTCTCATGCTTGTAAAGTCGTGTAAGGTATTCGATACGGCCTGTTCTTGTTTTATTACCACGGCCTGTGTTTGATTGGCGGCTAGCATAGTATTTTGTGTTTGTAGACGTATTTCATTTACGCTGGCCTGTATTTGTTTTGCGGCATGTAAGGAGGTACCCGCTAGCTTGTTGATTTCAGAGGCTACAACGGCAAAACCTTGACCTGCATCCCCTGCTCGTGCTGCTTCTATGGAAGCATTAAGAGAAAGAAGATTGGTCTGTGCGGCAATATCATTGATTGTTTGAATGAAGGTTTCAATCAATGCATAATTTTTTTCGAGTACCAGTATATTGTTTCGCACTTCAGTGGTCATCTGTGATGTTTGGTTACTATCTGAGGACACTTTTTGGAGGGATGAAAACCCTTCGCAGACAAGTAAGTTGCTTTTATCTGCGATTTGCTCTAATTCTGTAAGAGTTGCTGTTACGGATATGATTTTTTGTGATAACAGATCCATTGAGAGTAGACAAGCTTGCGCGTCTTTTGCTTGCTGGCGTATACCAAGGTCAATTTCCTCCATGGAAAAAGAGGTATGGGTACTGTAGGAGGTCATCTGCTCACTGTTTATTAGCAGACGTTTTGAGGTCTGCTTTAATAATGCATTGATATCTTGTGCACTTTCGAGGACACGACTGGTGTTATGAATCATATGAGCAAGACTTTTATTTAAACGGCCAAATTCATTTATAGGAGAAGTATCTAAGGAAATACATAAATCGCCTTCGGAGGCTTTTTTTAGGTTGTGAATGATACGACGTATGTTTGACAAAATGTGGTGAACCAGTAAACTTGCAATTACAATGGAGCAAACGATAGACAGTAAGACACAAAAGAGAGTCGTTGTGCGGATTTTTGTAGCAGAGTACATCACATTTTCTTTTGGAACTAATACACAAATGGATGCATCCATCTGTTTGCTTTTACACCGAGTGAATAGATATGTTTTTTTGTTCACGGTGACATAGCTTGGTTGATTGGTCTCTTTGGCCGATTGGAAAAAGGGTTGCTTTGAAAAGGAAAAGTTAGGATCACCGGAAGAGGAGACGATTTCCTTTCCATCATCAAAGACAAGGGCAGCTAATGTATTTTCTCCAAAATTAAGGTGGGAAAGCGTTTCTTTGATTGTGGATTGGCTAACATCTGCTACCAGGAGTGCCCTTTGATTGGAGGTGCGAAGCAAATACGCACAAGCATAATCAGATGCTTGAATAGATAT
>JASKJZ010000193.1 GCA_030154385.1 Clostridiales bacterium | reverse complement strand
GCATTGCTATCATTGCAAGGTAAATCAGACTTCTTTCGTAGCGACGATATCCATATAATATCATATGATATATCCCTACCAGAAAACAGATTGTCATAACTATGATATCCCTTGCTACACCACCCATACGATTTTCATAAATGTGATTTGGGGTGCCAAGTAAAAAGCTTTGCCCTAGTCCTGCATTGATATGCGAATTATTTTTAATCTGTAACACGATTTCTACTTGATTATGACTCGTCGAAAATGTATACACATTGGGCTTTAAATATTTTTTCCCACCCTTCCAAAGGCTTCCATTTCCATCCACTGCTTGCCCATTGATCCATAAGCAATATTCGGTATAGATTTCGGGTGTTTTTAAACTAAGGGTATGCTCCTTACCCTTCGTCTTTATTACAAGCCGATAAGTCGCATTGCCTTTTGAGGGCAGCCCTAGCTTGGAATATTTGGTCCAGTACATGGGAACCTTATAATAACCCGTTCTTATGTACCGTGCTTGATCAAATTCTTCTGGCTTAATAAGCTGGTTCCAGTAAAATTCCCAGCCTCCATCTAATTTGACATTGCCCTCTAAATCAAAATCCCAGCTGCTTAAATCGGCTGAACCAGATTTTACTACCGATGTTTTCCCATGTCTTGTAAGAAAGAGCATCACCAAAATAAAAACAATTCCCATCAACGTAAGAAATACTGCATAATAAAAGCCTTTATTTCTTTGCATTTGTTCCAATTCCTTCCCTGTCCTCTCCTATATTTGTATTGCGAATCATACGCCGTTCATGTTAAAATAACCGTGCAAGGAGGGTGTTATGTATTATTTTATTATTAATCCAACCTCAAAAAGCGGGCTTGGAAAACAAATTTGGAGCCAGCTTAAGACGATGCTCGATCGTCAGGAAATTGACTATGAGTTTTATTATTCGAAATACCCGTTTCATGCCACAAAGCTCGTAAGAGAGATTCTTTCCTACGAGGGAGAAAAACATATCGTTGTAATCGGAGGGGATGGCACCCTAAATGAAGCCGCCAATGGCTTTACTTCTTATGACAATGCCAGCCTTTCCTACATACCATCTGGTTCTGGAAATGATTTTGCGAAGGCACTTCACTTAGTAGGAAGTCCTCTTTCGCTTTTGTCCTCAATCCTTACCAGTGATTCAATTTCCCACTACGACCAAGGAGTTTGTGAACTTCCAAAAGCAGCACAAACAGACGACCCTTTTGTAGGTAATCGGCGGTTTGTCATCAGTGCTGGGATTGGCTTTGATGCCTCGATTTGTTACGAAGCACTTCACTCACGCATGAAAGGATGGCTCAATCGCATCGGTCTTGGAAAGCTTACCTATGTCTTAATAGCACTTAAGCAAATTGCTGCCTGTCCCCTTGTGGACGCTACCGTTACCATTGACGGTAAGGAACTAAGAACGTATCGGCGTATCTTCTTTATCGCTGCTATGAACCAACCTTTTGAGGGCGGGGGATTTCGTATGGTACCAAGTACCAATGCAACAGATGGAAAGCTATCGGTGGCCGTCTTTTATAATTTGTCAAAGCCACGTGCTCTTATGATGCTTCCTTTGGTTTTATTTGGCACCCATACCAACAAAAAAGGGTTTGACAGCTTCACCTGCAAGACGGTCAAGATAGAGACCCGGCAGCCTTTGACGATACATACCGATGGCGAATATGCTGGCACAAGCGATACTGTCTCTTTTTCCATCCATCCCGAATCCATTCGCTATTTACGCTAACGGAAGTATCTTACTTCCGTTTTTTTCTTTTTGTATCACAATTTGCTGATCCAAGCGTTCTTTTAGTTCATTGACATGGGATATGATTCCAATTGTCTGATTGTGTCCGGATAGCTTAAGTAAGGTTTCCAGTGCCTGGTCAAGTGACTCGGTATCCAGACTTCCAAAGCCCTCATCAATAAATAGTGTCTCAACCATCACACCTCCGGCATTGGTTTGTATGATATCCGATAAACCAAGCGCCATCGATAAAGCAGCTTTAAAGGCTTCTCCGCCAGACAGCGTCTTTGCAGGACGCAGCTTCCCGGTGTAATGATCCATGACCTCAAGCTCTAAGCTATCTGTGGTTCTCGCATCTGCCACTCTTCGAACCTTCGAAAGCTCATACCGACCTGCACTCATTTTTGCCAGTCGTACATTGGCTGCTTGTAGAACATCTTCAAAATAGGCTCCCAATACATAGTGCTCAAATACAATACGATCCTTATTACTTCCTCTGGTCACTTGATCTAAGTTGTGATAACGCGCATAGATGGCTTCTCTTTTTTTGACCCATGCAAGCTTCTCTTTTATTGAGCGCATTGCCTGTTCATTTTTGCTTTGTTTGGAAAACAAAAGCTCTTTTTCCCGCTGTAAGGTCTTTCTTTCTTCCTCTAGTCTCTTTTGTTCCCTTAAAATCCCCTCGATATTAATCGTTTGCGCAAGTAAACGTCTTTCCTTTTGTGCATTTTCCCATTCTTTTTGTGCACTAACAAGCAGTCCCTCCTGCTTTTTAAACTCTGCCTGATGCATACTTTCGTTCTCATACGATGCAAGGCGGCGTTTTTGGGATTCCTCTCGCTGTCTGTCTTGCCTTTGCCGTGCTTGTTCTAGCTCCTGGGTTCGTTTTTCCAGTCGATTTTTATCCTCCAGCCTTTTTTTCTTTCGCTCCTGCAAAAGTTGGCCTTCTTCTGCTAGTGACTTCTCTCGCTGCAGCAATTCTTGGTAAGCCTCTCGTATTGTTTCCTTTGTTTGCGATAGTTCAGCATAGCCTTCTTCAATCTCTTGCTGCATCGCCGCAAGCTTGCCCTTTTCGGCGAATGCACGCTGGTAGATCTCCTCTGTTCGTTTTTCCTGTACGGAAACCTTCTCTTTTAGTCTCTTTAGCTGTGCTTCATCTGGCACTTCCTCCGATATCAGTGCAATCTGTGGATGTACCATGGAGCCACAGACAGGGCAAGGCTCCCCCTCTTTGACCATCCTCGCTACAATACCAATGGCCGCCTCGCGGTATAGGCGCTCCTTTTCTTCGTAACTGTCTTTTATTTGCACCAGGAGGTTTTGCTCCCTTTGATACTTGGTCTGTTCCTCTAACAACAGCTTCTCCTGTGCCTCTTTTGCTTTTATTTTAGACGATAATCGAAGATATCTTTCCTTTTCACTCCTAATCCGCTCTTCTCTTATCCGATAATCTCCCGCTTCGCTCTCCAGGTTTTCCGAAGCAGTCACAGCTTCCTTTGCCGCTTGGCATTCTGCCTGCAAGCGGTCCATTCGCACAACTAGCTCCTTCTCTTCCCGACTATTTTGCTCCTCAATCCGGAGTCGTTCTGCCTTTGCATCCTCCCAATCTCTTAGCGCCTGTTCCTTCTTCTTCTCTTGCTCCTCCCAGGCTCTTTTTCGGATTTTTTCCTGCTGCTCCAGCTCAAAATAAGACTGCCCCTTTTTCTTATAAGCGTCCAGTTCTTCTTCCTTTGATAAAAGGGTTTCTTCGAAGCGGCTTATGGCATTGTGATCGCTATGTATCGAGCCCTTCAGTAATTCTAACAGGGTTTCATAAGAAGCATAGGGCTGCTCGATTAGTAGGGCAAGTTCTTCGTTCCCAGAAGCATCAATCATTGCTCTTGCTTCCTCCATCCGATGCATGACCTCCTGGATTTTTGTCTGCTGCTTTTTTGCCTCTTCGGATAGTTTTTTTTGAATCTGCTCATAAAGCTCCGTTTTAAAGAGATTACGAAAAATTTCCACACGCTCTTTTGAGCTTGCGAGCAATAACTCTAAAAACTCCCCCTGTGCAATCATGGCAATCTGCTTATATTGCTCATAACGAAGCCCCATCATTTGGATTAGGCGTTCGTTCACTTCTTTTAAGTTCGTAATCGGAGGTTCTCCCTCAATTGACAACTCCGCGGTTTCATTTTGTACCACGAAGCCCTCTCCCCTCTTCTTTTTCCGCTCATAGCGAGGGGTACGGTACACGGTTACTTCTTTTTTTCGGTGCAAAAATCGAAGGGATACATAAGTTTCATCCTCATCCTTTGCAAAATCACTCCGAATCGAAGCCTTATCTCTTGTCTTTCCACTGACCATACCATAAATCGCAAACGTAATGGCATCAAAAATCGTCGTTTTTCCACATCCCGTTGGCCCGGTAATTAAAAACATACTGCCTTCCTTTAACGAGGTAAAATCAACCATCTGCCGTCCAGGGTAGGGTCCCCACCCACAAATCGTTAACGTTAACAGCTTCATTCTACTTCACCTCCTACTTCTTCCAGGATGGCACACATGATATTTTTACTTTCCTCGTCTAACACCTCATCGGTTACCTTTTCATAAAACTCTTCAAAGATTGCAAGCGGACTTCTCCTTGTCATCTCCGTTCCCATTGCTTCGATTTCGGTATCATGCCGCAAATTCTTTTCGATGACCAGCTTACAGATATTGGGATATACAGCTCGCAGCTTTCCGAGTGGATCATAAAGCTCCTGTTTATCCGTAAGGGTAACCGAAAGGTAATCCTCTGCATTTTCTGCCTGCCACACCTCTTTTGATAAAAGCATGCTTAGCTCACCCTTTATCGCACGCAGGTCTTTCTTTGGATGAAGCGAAATGGGGGTTATCGCTATCTCCTTCTTTTCTCCAAGTGTGATAAGAAGTACCTTCTTATCATCCAGTGCTTCCGAAAAGGAATATTTATAGGGGGAGCCTGCATAACGGATATAAGGCTTTCCTACGGACTGTCCGCGGTGGATATGACCGAGCGCCACATAATCAAAGTCCTCCATGCAGTGATAATCTACCATATCAATTCCTCCGACATGAATGGGATATTCTGCCTCTGGCTCTTCCAGCTCAATTCCTCCCCCTCCAATAAAGTGATGGGTCACTAAGATATTGCGCTCATTTGGGTCAATTGGAAGTTTTCTTATTACATCTGCAACGCAGGCACCATAGCTTCCTCCCTCATAGCCAAAATAACGCAGAGTGGCTGGCTTTGCAAACGGGAGCAGATATAGATTCACCTCACCAAATTCATCCTGTAGGCATACTTTTTTTACTTCTTGACAAACCTCGCCCGCAATATAGAGTCCCTTTGCCTCTAACATTTTATTTCCAAAGGATATCCGCTCTGGCGAATCGTGATTTCCACTTACCATGCATACACAAATACCTGCATCCGTAAGCTTGGTCAAAAACTCACTTAAGACTATCACTGCATCCGAGGGCGGTATCGCACGGTCGTATACATCCCCAGCAATCAGCACCGCCTGAACCGCTTCTTTCTTTGCAATTGTTACAATTTCATCCAAAACATATTTTTGTTCTTCTAATAAGGAATACTCATGCAATAGCTTTCCTATGTGCAAATCTGCTGTATGTAATAACTTCATCTTATTCTCCTCTGTACAAACACATCCAAATGTAGTAAATTAGTCATAGGCAAAATAAAAAGGAGGTAGCCTATGAACCATCGTTCCATACGCATCAAAACCCTTAT
>JASKJZ010000192.1 GCA_030154385.1 Clostridiales bacterium | reverse complement strand
AAAAACAGAAATAACAAAAAAATCTGATCCACCAAAATCAAAACTAAGGTGGGTCAGATTTAAACGAAAAAGTGGGTCAATTTTACTTGACATTCAACATCGGTATCAGGAGAATTACGATCTCTCTTTGAAGATACGGGAAACTCACCTTGAAAGAGAATACCAATACGCACAAGGAAAGCTCCAAGCAAGATATAACCAGTCAGGGATTGAAGTACGATGACTAAATGACCCCATAGAATAGAGGAATCAGCATTGATATCACCAAATCCAAGACCTGTCATAACAACAACAGCAAAATACAAAGAACGAATAAAAACAAATAGATGATCTTGCGAATAATTTAGTACATTATCATTTGTAAGTGCAGGAAAGAGTGCATATAACGATGCAAAACTAAGCGTTGTAAACAAAAATACAGCCAATAGTCGAATGGTAGAGGCTCCATAATCTGTGATCCACCAAAAAACTTGTACAATGGCAGTCATGATACTGTTACCTAGTGCTCGGAATAATTTATCAAAATGGCGAATTGGTTGTTTTTTATACTCTTTTAGGCGAGCGGCTGAAATTTCCTTATGTGATTGGTACCATTTCATCCACCATAGTCTTCGGATGTTACACTGAAAGCTAGATAATAAAATGGGTTCGATTCGACAGTTGCTAAGACCTACACCTGTGAAGTTTGTGCCTTTATTATAAAAACAATCCCAAAAAATGGTACCGCCATTCACGATACATGCGGTAAAATCTGCCGAGTGCAAATCAGTGTTCAGAAATTCACAATCGTTAAGGTTGCAATGTATGAAACTTGAACTATTTAAGGATGCGTCATTAATTGAGGCAGTCTTAAAATTAGAATAGTCAAGTTTGCAAGTGTTTACTTCGGTTTGGTGAAGGTGACTCGCTGATAAATTAGAAAATCGCAAATCGCAGTTCTCAAAAACTACTTTTGAGAAGTTACCATCCATCATTTGAAGGGATACCATATTGCACTCTCGAAAGGTACTTCCAAATCCACTAATTTGTGACAAATCAGCTTGGTCAAAAATACATAAATGAAAGTTGCAAAAAGATAAATTTGCATGATTCATTTTAATTCCCTTAAAATTGAATTGTTCAAAAGAGAGTTCAGAAAATGATAAATTACTCAAGTCAATTAGTTCTTTACGACTAGAGCGACGAAAACGATTCCAAGAGATGGCATCTTCTTTTTTTGCACAATCAATTAATAAATCATATATTTCGAGCTTTCTAACTTCATCCAAATCACTCACCTCGATACAATAATTTGCAAAAGAAAAATATATATACACGTAATAAAATATATAAAATATACTACATATAAAAGGATATAAGAAAATGAGTATACTGTCAATATAATTTCGAAAAAGTAGTAATTGAATTCGATAAAATAAATTGTTAAAATATACCTAACAAGCGTTAGGTATAATGTAAGTCATTGGTGCTACAATTCATGAGAAGGAGAGGGAATATGGAAGGAAATACACAGGAAAAAATAGAAAAAGTTGCATATGAAGAATTTTTACGAAAAGGCTATGAATCCACAAATTTAAGAACTATTAGTAATATGGTTGGGATTAAAGCTGCTTCTATCTATTTTTATTACAAATCGAAAAGCGAACTTTTTTTAAAAATTTATGACAGTATATGTGAAAAATATAACAATATAATTGAAACTATATTAAGTAAGAGTGAAAAAGATAATCCAGCTAAAGTTTTGTATCAGTTGGTTTTAGCAAGAATGCAAGATTGCATGAATAATTCTTTGCCGTTTCAATTTTTATTTCGCTATTACTTATTTCCAGTGGAAGATTTACAGGATGATATTTTGTGCATACAAAAAAAATGGGAAGAGAGGGAATTTCAATTAAATCGTCCGGTAATAAGTACTTGTATGTCGACCATATCTTAGCAAGAACAAATAACGGAACAAAGTTTTTTTAACTATTATAAGCGCTTTGAGGCATTGCATATTACAGATTATATTGTGTCAAAAAAGCCATGGAGTGAACAAGAGTTACTTCTTGACTGGGAGTTTTTTTTAAGAAGTCGATTATACAATTTAAATTGAAAATTGAAATAGGGTGGAGGCATGAATCAAATGCGAAAAAGTTTATTTTTAAAAAATGTAGCAACCAATTTTCTGATAGTAGTAGCTGTTGTAATATTGCTGTCGACGATATCCTATGTTAGGAGCGCACGGCAAATTACAGAGGAGATTGAAAATGCGCTTTCATCAAGGCTTAATCAGACAGTGATGGAGGTGGAAAATATACAATATAATCTGAAGGAACAAATTACGGTGATGAGCAAATCATCTGGATCACTGTACGTTTTAACTGGTGTAGTCTCAGAGGACTTTAGAGAACAAATCGCATACTTATCGGAACAGTATACAGAATACATGGAAAGCATATATGTGATTGATAGAAATGGCATGCTATGCTACGATAGTGCTGCAGCGAATCAATTAAATTCGATTGATCTTTCGGACAGGGAGTATTTTAAAAACTGTATGAGAGGAGAAGCTGCTGTCAGTGATATCCTAATCTCTAGAAATACAGGAAATCGAATTGAAGTGATAGCAGTTCCGATAAAAAAGAATGGAACGGTGGAAGGTGTTCTTGCTGTCTCGATTAATATTAGCTATATCAATTCTGTTTTATCAAATGTAAAGATTGGGAAGAATGGATATGCTTTTTTGATTGATAAGGATGGAAACTTCATTTACCATCCAGATGAGAAATTGATCGGAACGAATCTGACAGATCGTAATGTGCCTGAGCTTACCAATGCGCTTTCTTCTATGGGTGCAAAAGAGAGTGGTGAGATTTCCTATTGCTATCAGGGAATAAGCAAGCTTGATTTATATGCACCAGTGGGAAATTGGTCCTTGTCTATTAATGCAGTAAAAGCAGAATATCTAGCACCTGTACGCACGATGCTGTATCAGAGTGTTATAGCAGGTTTTGTTATGTTGGTATTAGCTTCTTTTATTACAGCACTAAACTCCTATCTATCAATTAAAAAAATACGTAGGGTTCAAGGAATTATGCAAACGGTTACTTCAGGTGATCTTACAGCGACGATAGAAGAACGCAATCTTTTGAAATGCTGGGAGCTAAATAACTGTAAGAAGGAGGAATGTCCCGCTTATGAAAGTGATGATTTAAAGTGTTGGGAAATGAAGAATACACTATGCGGTGGAAGTGAACAAGCACATGTTATAGCAAAACTCGATAATTGCAAATCATGTAAGGTTTATCAAACAAGTGAGGGTGATGAATTATCTCAAATGGGGCGAAATATGGGTACTATGGTTGCTGTTATTCGATCCTTAGTTACTAATATCAGTAAAATGTCCCAAAAACTTACCAGTGCTAGTCAAGAACTTTCAAGTGCTTCGGAAGAAACAACGATTGCAGCAGAAGGGATAGCCGAGCGCATGGAACAGATGAGTGAGGGCTCCCAGAATCAAAGTCAACATGCAAGGCAGGTAAATCAGAGTGCTTATGATATGAAGGAAAGCCTAACGCATACGACATCTAAAATTCAAAAGATGTCGATGGATGTGGACCAGGTCAAGGATACTGCACAAAATGGATGTGCGGGCATGGAAATTACAATCCTTAATATGAATCGGATTGAAGAGCAGACGAAGAAGGTCTTAGATGTCATGCAATTTTTATTGAAACAATCAGAGGAAATTGGAAGAATCAATGAATTGATTAGTACGATTTCGGAAGAAACTAATTTGTTATCCCTAAATGCTGCAATCGAAGCAGCACGCGCAGGTGAAAATGGCAAGAGCTTTGCAGTTGTCGCAGATCAAATTGGGAAACTAGCCGATCAATCACAGGAGTCTGCGACTGGAATTAAGCAGCTCATTGATGCAATTACGGAGAATATTGAACATGCAAATCAATTAATGACGCAGGAGACAGATTTGGTAAAATCAGGTATTGTGTCGGTAGAACAATCGAAAGACGCTTTTTTTGATATTAGTGAAAAGATAGCCGTCGTTTCTTACGAGATGAATGGGGTAACAGATCAAGTAAATTCAGTTACAAAAGAGAGTGTGACTGTGGCAAATGCAATGAACAAAATAGTACAAATTATTGGAGATTCTGCTATGGATATCGAAGAAATTACTGCCACCAGTCAGGAACAAAGTAGTATCTCGGAAGAGATATCTCGGGAAGCGATGGAATTGGCTTCTTTGTCTGAAAATCTTATGGAAGCCGTGAAGCAATTTAAAATATAAACAAAATGCAGTCGCCAGAGAATTTAGGTTTTTGGCGACTGTATTCTTTTATAGACATTTCAATTTTGCTATACTATAATAATACAGATAAAAAGAATAGGAGAATGTAAATGATAAAAGTTCGAGGGAAGAAAATTATTATGTTATTCATGCTCATAGTTGCAGTATATAAAGCAACGAGCGCTGTGCCAGTTTATGCCACATCAGCAGCAGAAATTCATATCACGGATACACAGCTGACAAATCAGTTTAAGCATGTAGTAGGGGTACTCCTTGATTATACCTCAATGGAGGAGAAGTCAGATATATATGAGATGCTTTATCGAATTGATTTTTTACAGCAAAAGCGTCAGATAGAGAACCAATTTATTGCAACCGAAGAAGAAACCGAACTGAGGTATCATTTGTGCGCTTATCTGGATGGAATGACCTTAAAGTATATTGCTGGAGCGAAGCAACAGCTCGAATATGGGAATCCCTTCTCCACTTCCTATACGCTTCCTGAGGAGAATCAAGTGCTTGATAACCTAAAATCTTCTTTATCAAAAAAAGATTATGCTCGACTTGTAAGACTATATGAAAAATGCAGAGAAGAGATGACAGTCTCACGGCTAGGTAGAATTTATCAAATTTTATCTTCCTATAAAAACCTTGATGCAGATCGTGCATACAAAAATCTTTTTAGCACCAACATGCCAATGATAGCAGAGTATCTGGTTGATTCTGATACCACTACAATTGAATATTTAAATCCAAAGCTAAGTGGGCTCTCAAATATTTCAGATAAACAGAAGAAATTATATTTCAATATATGGGAACGAATAACTAATATTTTACCTGCAGATGGTCTTAAGAGCTTTGGTGAATTCGATGTAGCTTCTGATGGAAAATATAGTACTCTGGCTTATGTAGATCAAATGGACCAAACGGGAACCAATTGGAAAATTTGTATCGACCCCTCTGATGTTTCGGATGGAGCGGATTTTAACTATACACTTGTGCATGAATATGGACATTATTTATCGCTAAACAATACACAGGTGACTTATTTTGCAGCGGATGCGTCCCTGCAGCCATCCTTTCTTAATTACACCGATGCAAGCATGGTTGCAAATAATGATTCATATCTTAATCGTTTCTATCATTTGTTTTGGGAAAATATACAGCTGGATAAGTCAGCAGACAACGATAACCCTTTGTTCTACGTACGGCATTATAATGAGTTTGT
>JASKJZ010000191.1 GCA_030154385.1 Clostridiales bacterium | reverse complement strand
CGCCTCTAGACCAGCCGGATTTGCAAAGGTTGCAACTGCAATCTGCCCTAAGAGCTTATTGGTACCATTATCATAAGTTCCATAGATTTTTCCTGAGGTATCAATACTTACACCTGTCATATTACCTACTGGAAGCCCTGCGCCTACGCCGCTGGTATCACCCTTTGTTGATTCCAGATTGCTCTTTGCCGAGTACTGCGTTGTGTTTGAAAAATCAATCGTAACACCACTGGTGGAAAATGGATTTCCCGTTTTTAAATCACTTACTGCAGCGGACAAATCAAGTTTAATAGAGGTATCATTCGTAGCTGTCCCTCCAGTATAGATACCTGAGAAAGTACCATTTGAAGCATCAAAAGCTAGTGTCGTTGTCGAGGCTGGTGTTATTGAAATCGCTCCGGTGGCTGTATCATCAAGCTTTACCGTATATGTTACACCCCCGAACGCAAACGTTGAAATATCCGTTTTTTTATAGACTTTATTTGTTGCATCGTACGTAGTAAAAATCGAATCATCCCCTGACACAATATCTGTCACAGACACGGTATACTGACCATTTGTTGTGGTACTCTTTATTGCAAGCTTTGCGGTATAGCTCGTTCCTAAATTATCATAAAAGGCTACCTGAGCTGGATATCCTGACGAACCAGTTACCTGGCTATCATTTTTATTGATATTTCCTTTAATATAGGATTGTGTCGTAGCCTCTGGTTCCGCATACAAATTTTCTGGGGATAGAATCTTAAGCGAAGACACCTGAGCCTTTACGATATTACCATCCGCATCTGGCTGCCATCCCATTACATTGGCTCCACTTGAGGTGCAAAGAGTTCCCGCCGAATCCACTTTGAACGATCCATTTTTTGTAAAATAATTGGTACCGCCACTATTTACGATAAAAAAACCATCCCCACTAATCATGCAATCAAACGGGTTATCCGTTCTTTGTGACCCGCCTGCTGTCGAAACATTCGTTGTAACAGCCGACAAGCCCGATCCAAGTCCAATCTGGATTGCATTACGTCCAGCGGAGCCAGTTTCTGCGTTTGCTCCTGATGCGCTTTGCGTGGTTTGATAAAAAACGTCTGAAAACGTTACGGTACTTCCTTTAAAACCTACCGTATTGACGTTTGCGATATTATTACCGATAACGTCCATTTTTGTCTGATGTACTTTTAGTCCCGATACACCAGAATATAATGATCTCATCATAATGATTGACCTCCTTCGATCTTATGTCAAGCAATTTTTGGTCTTATCTGTCATTCAAAGACCTGCACTTCCTAAAGGTCCAGCGCAATTCGCTTATCCGATAACAGCTCCATCAATGTTTGTAAAAACGTTGTCCTTTGCATCGTTTACAGCTGTCACCACCGTATTGTTTTTTACATTTACAATAAACGCAAGATTATCTACCATAACTAAGGATTCATTAATTCCTTTTTCTCTGGCCTTCTGCGTCCCATTAACCAAACGATTTAACTGACTTTGTGACAAGTCAATGTTTCTGCTTTCCAGCCTTTCATTTGCATGCTTAGAAAACTTTAAAGCATTGGTCTCTTCCGATGCATTTTCCTGTGTTTTTTGTAAAATATCACGAAAATTTGATATAGAAGAAGACGCATTTTTGGTCTTTGTTTCGTTTGGAATACTAGTCTGATAGGAACCAATCTTGCCAACCATTTGTTCTATGGAAGAAAAATTGTTCGAAACCTTCATTGTCCCCACCCCCTGATCTTATCATGCGGTACCAGAAGAATCATCACTCTTGATTCCAGTAACGGTTAGTACTACTTTATCCGAAATGGTCGTAGTTGAAGAATCATTAAACAGAAATCCCAATTTATAGGAACCTGCATCTAAGTCCTCAAACGCTTCTTTATCAATTGTCACAACACCATCTTCATAGCTCAACTTATCAGAATCTATCGCCGAACCATTCACATAAATTACGACTGCAGAGGCGGCATAATCATCTTGTCCGAGTGAAATCTCCACCGTCTGATCCGTTGGATTACTTAAGTCATAAGACAAACTCTTTTCTGTTACACTTGGTCCATTTGTCTCCACCATGTAACTATCACCAACCACACTGTAAAGATCGTCTGCAGCATAAAGACTGCCATCAATCGACAAATATGCTTTATTTCCTGTAATCGTTACATAATCAACTGCTCCTTGTACATAAGAAACGGTTCCTGAAGAGCTGGTCGTTTGCATGATGACATTCTTTCCAATCAGAGTAAACGCTTGTGAATTGGTCGTTGATTGATTTAAATTTTGCATCTGTTCCAGAGATGAGAATGTTGCAAGCTGTGATACATATTCTGTATTACTGGTTGGCTCCAAAGGATCTTGGTATTTCATTTGAGCTACTAAAAGCTGTAAAAATTCATCCTTTCCCATTTCAGAATTGGAACTTTTCGTAGAGGTTGAAGTTTTAGATGTATCTGATATTTCTCCATCCTTTATAGGTGCTACTAATCCGAGTGAACTCGCCATATTTAAGTTCTCCTTTCTATTAAAATTTAAACGGTATAATCAACGCTTCCGCCATTTGAAATACTGGTGTCCGTTGTTAACGCTTCCTCATTTTCCGATAAATCCATTGCTTCCATACGTGTTAAATCCGCTGCTTTTTTTGTACCCTTTCCACGTTGCCCTTTCCCATCCTCTGGTGTTTGCTGATTCTGTCCAAAGTCAAACGCAAAATCCGATACATTTACTTCGACTGACTCAACCTTTAATCCCTGATTGGATAGATTTTCCTTTAAAACCTGAAGCTGACTTTCCAATGCCTGTTTGCTTAATTCATTTTGTGTGGTTAAAGTCGCCGTTAACTGACCGTTTTTTGATGTAACCGATAGATTAATTTTCCCAAGATTTTCAGGATTTAAAGTAATTTCCATCGATGTAGCCTCTGGACGAATTTGAACTTTAATTTGCTCCACTACTTGCTCAACGATATTTCGCATGGTTTCTAGTCGCGCAGATACATCTTCTGCTACCAGACCATCTTGTCCTTTTACAACCAGATTTTCCGTAAAGGTATGAATTCCTGTATTCTGCGCTTGCTCCTGTTGATTAGAAAAACCTTCTTTTGAATCTTTCGTGTCCTTTGCACTATCTTTTGAGCTAAGAGTTACGAAACCTTGCGCTTCGTTTGTCTGGGACTTAGACGATGTTTGTATTGTCTCTTCCGTTGAATCTGTTGAATTCACTTCACTTAAACTCGACTTCTGATCTGCGTTCGTTGCCCCGATCCGCTCTACTACAATAGGAATCTCCTTCTCATCTAAAAGTTGATTATCCTCAGATAGCGGCACCTGCAGAGGATTTTCCAAAGATTCTTGTCCCTTTTGATCATCCGACATCGCCATCAAATCCAAAGTCTTTTGTAAGGTAGCTTCTGTAATACCCATGCTATCCGCAAGTTCCGAAACCGATAATGCCTGGTTCATTCCCTGCAGCTGTTCACTTAAGGTAGCATCCGTCAAAACGGCAAATACATCATCCGTCTGATTCACCTTCATTAATAATTGCATTGCATTTCCCGTATCAAGCAAATCCTCTGGCTTCATTCCCAGTTCATTTAAATAAGAGGTTACTTCCTCTTTTGGGATGGATAACACCTGAGCTACCGTCTGTAAAATTGCCTCTTGCATTTGACTTAGCATATTCGTAACATCTTCGGTTATGTTTTCATCCGCTTCCGTTAATGCATTCGTCTCATCATCCGTGACCGCCTGTGTCGATGTATCACCTCTTTTTATGCTTTCTTTTCCTGGTGAGAATCCATCTTTCTTTACCTCGTTTTGTGCATCACTTAACGATTGTTTGGATCTTGTTGTTTTTCTGCTAACATCCGTTTGTTCCGTATTTGCAGTGCTTGTTGCAGTATCTTTTTTGGCGCTCAAACTTTGCACCATAATGTGATCAAATGCATCCTTTGCACCAGAAGAGGTTCCCGTTGTTTTGGATGATTGTTGTCTGGATGACAGCAAAACGGTATTCCCTACAACACCCTGTGTCGTCATTTTTATTCCTCCCTTCTTCCATATTTTATTTATGTCATCTAAAACTACTGTAAAATCGAGGATTTTTTCGTAATTTTAGCTGCATACTCGGATGACATTTGTTCCAAAATTGCAGCACTTTGTGCTGGCTTCATATTTTCCAATATCTTGCAGACTAAATCTAAATCTCCTGTCATTACCTCAAGAATTTGTGCAGCATTCGCTGAATCCATTTTAGAAAGTCGGTCTGCCTGGTCAATTACCTTTTGATCCACCTGCAGCTGCTCAATCACTTTCTGATAAAGATCGGCTGCATTCGTTGGATTAATTTGTTCATAATAGGCTTTGTATTCTGCGATACTCGGAGCCTTATCATTAAAAACGACATTTTGATCAAATTCTGCTACTCGTTTTTCAAAATCCTTTTGATTTTGCTCAAATACCTTAAGTCTTGCATTTTCTGCCTCAAGCTGCGTAATATAATCACTATTTGCAGTATCTGCACTGCTCATAGAAGCAATCTGATTTTCTAACTCCTGAATTTTAGCCATCGCCTGATCTAAATTTTGATATTGATTCCCTTCGGTATCCTGGTAAGCGGAATACCCTGGTAATATTCGATTAATCACTGGTACATTTTTTAGAACGGGTGAAAGTACATTACTTCCAAAGCCTCCAACATCCATTTTAATCAAAACCGCGAACAACGCCAACCAAATAACTACGATTAAAAGTGCAATCATTATGCTAAGTATTTTACTAATCGAACTCTCACTTTTTTTCTCATCATTTCCTATGTTGTTTATATCGTCATTTTTCTTTTTTTTCGCCATAGTTTATTCCTCAAATCCTTGTTTTTTCCCATAGGTAAAGCTTACCAACTCGTCAATTTCAACTCGTTCTGCCTTATTTATCTCCTTTTTGAACTCTTCAAATGCTAGTTCCTTTAATTTTTCATAGGTCTTTTTTTCAATCATAGCTTCTTTTAATTTAGCACGAGCCAATTCTACTTGCTGCCTTGCTGAATTAACCACAATCGTTTGAAGTTTACTTTCATATTTTAAAATCTCAATTGCCTCTTGGCATCGAATGATTTCCTGGACATTCAGGGTATCGGATATTTCTCCTCTAAGTATGCTCTCATAACCATCTCTGCGATGATTAAGTTCCAATAGCTTTTCTTCCGCTTCTTCTTGTTTACGCATTGCTTCCCGAAACGTACTTTTTGCCTGCTCTTCCATTTTTATTTTTATGTTTAAGATATTTTCCATCTTGTAGATAAATTTTGCCATTTTTCCACACAGCCTTTACTCTTCAAACAAAGCTTTTAACTGATTAATCTCTTCTTCGAATAAAAATTTCTCATCAACTTGCTGCATTAAAAATTCATTAACCACTCCTATTTTATCAATTGCAAAATCAATTTCTTTATTGGAGCCCTTTTTGTAAGCACCAATATTAATCAAATCCTCTGCTTCCGAATATGTCGCTAACACATTTTTAAGCTTTCCTGCATACAGTTTGTGTTCTTTGGTTGCAATCGAGCTCATAACACGCGAAATGCTTTGCA
>JASKJZ010000190.1 GCA_030154385.1 Clostridiales bacterium | reverse complement strand
CAAGCTCATATCCGAATGTACCAAGAAGCGCTACATTCCCTCTCGTCTCAAAGGGTGTTGTCCGCCCTACCGTATGATTCGGACATACACTGACATGTGCACCTATAGCCGAGACCGGATAAATTAGAGCAGTTCCCTCCTGAATTGCCAGACGCTCAATAGCATCTGTATCATCAGAACACCATATCTGCGGACTATAATAAAGCATTCCTGCATCAAAACGTGCACCACCCCCCGAACAATTTTCAAGAAGGATTTGGGGAAACTCCGTAATCAGCCTTTCTTGCATTCTATATACTCCAAGCATATATCGGTGTGACAATTCCCCCTGTCTATCTGCTGGTAATGCATAACTTCCAAGTGTTGAAAGTTGACGATTCATATCCCATTTCACATAAGAAATATCAGCACTTTTCAGAATTGTCGAAATCATTTCATAAATACCATCTACAACTTCCTGTCTGGAAAAATCCAAAACGTACTGAGCGCGACTTTGCGTTATATCTCTTCCCGGAATCTGAATTGCCCAATCCGGATGTCTTCTAAACAACTCTGATTCTGGAGATATCATTTCCGGTTCAATCCATATTCCAAATTTCATTCCTAATTTCTTCACATTTTCTACTAAAGAATATAATCCGCCATTTATTTTCTGTTCATTTACAAACCAATCGCCTAAGGAACTATCGTCACAGTTTCTTTTCCCAAACCATCCATCATCCATCACCAACATCTCAATGCCAAGCTTTGAAGCTTCTTCTGCGATCTCTAAGAGTTTTTTTTCATTGAAATCAAAATATGTAGCTTCCCAATTATTAATAAGTATAGGTCGTCTTTGGTGAAGATAAGGACTTCTAATTAAATGATTTCTATATAGGTCATGGAACGTTCTTGTCATGTCGCCCAATCCCTCTGAAGTATATACCATTACTACCTCGGGAGCTGTAAAACTCTCTCCAGGCTCTAATTTCCATGAAAATCCTTCTGGATGGATTCCCATTGTCATTCTCACCGAATCAAACTGGCTTTTCTCAACCTGTGCAATAAAATTGCCTGAATATACAAAATTCATTGCATAAACTTCCCCAGTATCCTGTGTTGTTTCTGGAGTAACCAGTGCAATAAAAGGATGTTCCTGATGACTAGATTCGCCTTTAAAAGATGCAACATTTTGTCTTCCATATGTTAACGAATTTCTTTGAATATGCCGCTCTCTGGCCCAAGATCCAGCCAAACTAATCATTTCAAAGTTTCTATCATCCATATCAAGACATGCTGATAAAGCTTTTTCTATATAAAATGCCTCTTCTCCCTTATTTTCTATAATTACAGAACGAGTTATAACATCTAAACCTTCAAATATAGAATACATAAGAGTCAACTTTATTCCAAGCACCTTATCAAAGCAAAAAATTTTCAATGTACTGCATTGAGAATCATCTCCCCATGTTGCTGGAAGTCCATCAAGATTTGGTTTCCCCGATACTATTTCATATCCAAGATAGTGCAATTCACTAGCCCTATATCCGCTCAGACTCTTTACACAAAACGCGCTCTCTCTATAGTCTCCCATTCCTGTTTGCGGATATTCCATCGGTGCAAAGTCTAAAAAAGCTCCAGTTTCCCTTTTATTAACAGATGGAACAAATGGCGCTTCATCTTCACGAAGCAAATATCGAATGTCCATATCCTTCAATTTACTACCATAATACGCATGTTCGACATACTTATCGTCTACTATCGCAATTCCATAACTTGTATTTTCAGTTTCTATTAAAAACACCTTTTCCCTATCATCAAATTTAATCATTTTTTCCTCCTTAATTTTAAGCTATTTAATTGGAATATTTAATATTATTTTTAATTAATTTTATTGTTTTGTCAATAATAATTTCAAACAAAAAATATTATCTATCCTATTCATATTGCATAGCATAATAACTTGAAATCAACATTAATACAGATTTTTTAATAATGAAAAATATTTATTTTACCACAAAAGACTCTGATAAGATAGGGAAATCCACTGTTTCAGCATAGGGAAATTTAATATTGAATCATAATACAAGTTCATACAAAAGAAATTTTCTTGGAACGCCAATATCAACATATGTAATTTCAACCGTATTAATATATTTAAATCCAAAAGACACATACATTTTTTGAGGAATTTCATTTCCTTCTATACAATCAAGACGAATTACTTTTTGTTTATTCTTTCTGGCTGTATTTATTGCATGTTGCACTAATTGTTTGGAATAGCCACGTCCTCCATATTCAGGAAGCACACGCAACGCATGGATAACCATAATCTCACTATCTTTTACTTCTACAGACCATCTAACAGAACGATATGCTTCATCGCACTCATGATTCATAATATATGCAGCAACAATTTGATTATTTTCAATCCCAATAAATTGGTTATGCTGATTAATACTATCTTTTATCATTTGTTCATCAGGAAATCCTCCTTTATCTCCATCAGGAAGAAAATCCTTTCCATTTAAAACTTCACACATTCGATCATAAAAAATTTTTAGTTCAACAAAATCCTTATTCTCCGCACAGCGTATGTACATATAAGAAACTCCTTTCAAATACATTTTCAATCCTAAATTTATAAGCCATATTAATTTTCCTTTTTCTATTTTACACAGTTTTTCTATGTAATGCAAAGGGCTCTCCCTTTGCAATTGTACCAAATCGCTGGCGCGATAGCTAGCGTAGCCTTTGATACATTTTCGCCACCAGTTTATTTTTTAAAAAATAGTAGCAGTTTTTGCTCATATGTTATATTGTTGAATCACCACAAGACAACTTATAACATTTCACTCAGACCGCTACTATGTTAAATTTATCATGTTTTCTTCAATTCAACAACTACATATCTCATTTTTTTATTCGTCCGCCACCTTTTTTGAATTGATTCTCACTTTGACAAACCATTCATCTTTAGGAGGTTCCATTATGGACAAATATTTTAATTCTTATCAAGAGATGCTCTCTCTTCGCGGCCTTACCGGCCACACCATAAAATCTTACTGTACTTACATTCGGGCTTATCTCGGTTACCTTACTGAGATTCTTCACAAAGATCCCATGGATGTTTCTTGGCAGGAGCTTCGTGGATATATCAAATGGCTCCAGAATACCAGATCTCTGAGTGACCGTACTATAAATACTGCCATTTCTCAGCTTCAGTTTTTTACGATTTATATCCTGCACAAGCCATGGGATACAACGCAGCTTCCTTTCCGTAAGTTTGATACATTTATCCCGTTTGTGCCTACCATGGATGAAGTATGGGAATTCATATCCACTATGCCTGATCTAAAACAGAAAACCATGGTCACTATCATGTATTCCTCCGGTCTTCGCATCGGTGAAGTTTGTCACATGCGGTATGAACACATAAAACGGAAACAGATGCGCATTTACATTCCCCATTCCAAGAACCGTTCTGACCGATATGCCATTCTTTCACAGAAGGCACTTGATCTCCTTACCAAATACTGGTATTCCTATGGCAGACCCACTGGCTGGCTCTTTCCAAAGCAGTTCGACCCTGAACGCCCGATTGATACCTTTTATCTTTCCCGGCATATCCATGCTCATGAAGACCGCCTTGGCTGGGAACACCGTATTACCTGTCATTCATTTCGCCATGCTTTTGGTACTCATCTTTACGAAAACGGAACCGATCTTCTGAACATTAAAGAACTTCTTGGTCATAAATCTTTACTTTCAACCACCATTTATGTCCATTTGGCTTCCAACGGCGTTGGTTCGGTAACAAGCCCTTTCGACCAGATGGGAGGGAGCTTCCATGAGTAATTACAAAATCAAGCAGATATGGGAATCCTCTTATAAGGATTATTGTGCTTCACACCATTACCAGTCGGAAGTCCAGGCACAGGCTTCCCATGCCATTTTAAACTGTAAATCCGGAAAACTTGGGTGTAACATCAGTCAGTGTTCGGACTGCGGACATATGGAAATCCACCATAACTCCTGCCGGAACCGTAACTGCCCCAATTGTCAGGCCGTGCTTAAGGAAATCTGGGTCGATAAACGCAGGGCAGAAGTCATTGATTCTCCCTACTTCCACGTAGTTTTTACCCTTCCTCATGAACTAAATCCTCTTATTTATTGCAATCAGGAACTTCTGTATGGCCTTTTGCACAGATGCTCCGCCGAAACACTTCTGGAATTATCCAAGGATAAGAAGTATCTCGGCGCAACACCCGGTATCATTCAGGTTCTTCACACTTGGAACCAAGAACTGGATTATCATGTGCATATGCACTGTATTGTTTCCGGTGGCGGACTGACCGTAGACCAGAAGCTTAGAAAATCCAAGAACAAGTTTTTTATTCCGGTAAAGGTATTGCGTGATAAATTCAAAGGAAAATATCTCGCACTTCTAGAAACATACCATAGGAGCGGGAAACTTTCTTTTTCTTCTTCCTGTGAGAAACTTCAGAATTCTTACCACTGGAAGGAATGGAAGAATCATCTTTATGAAAAAGACTGGTGTCCCTATATTAAGGAGACCTTTAACGGTTTTGGCAATGCGATTGAATACCTGGGAAAATACACACATAAGATTGCCATATCAAACAGCAGAATCCTATCCGCCACACCGACAGAAACAACCTTTTCTGCAAGGGGGAAAAGGCCAGATGAACCCAATCGTGAAATCATTCTGCAAAACACGGAATTCATTCGCCGCTTTTTGATGCATGTGCTGCCATCTGGATTTCAGAAAATCCGCTATTATGGGTTTCTGAATAATCGAATGAAAACCCAAAATCTGAAAATCATCTTTAAGCTCCAGGGATGTCAGAGATTTAAGCGACGATATATTGGGTTATCCATGACCGAATTATTAAAAGCTGTCTGGAACTTTGATATTTGCCTCTGCCCGGAATGTGGATGCAGATCCATGAAACAGCTTGGAAGGAATTATGCCGCTTCTTGGTAAATCTTTGCTTTTATCATATTTTTTTCAAAAGACCTCCTGGTGGAAGGTCTGCGAAGCATGCCCAAAAATATTTTTTGAGCTAAACATATCTGTGCTTCTTTGGTTTTTACACCCATTTTCCTAGATTGGAGGTTCTGAAAAAAGATACTATCCCCATATACCTCATCGGCTAAGTTACCGCGAACTTGGTACAATCGTGAAGAATCATATTTAGAGCAATTAGAGTTTAATCTCTGACTGCTCTTTTTGATTGCTCAAAATATGATACTTCACTAAAAGATTTTATCATATTAATACAAGAGAACTCCATACCCTTCAATCTGTTCATAACCAATCGGATAACTCCGTCTGGCTACCTTATCTCCACTGTTTCCCTCCACCGTATAGACCGTTCCATCCACCACACTCTCCACGATTCCCACATGATCAATGCTTCCATCATTTCCCCAGTCAAAGAAAATAATATCTCCTGCTGCAGGTACATAACTTCCATCCATGAACTGGCCCCGGCTCTCAAACCATTCCATACCTGCGGAACACAGAGAAAACTTTGGTATCACTCCTGCCTCAATATATCCGCACTGATCGGCACACCAGCTTACAAAAC
>JASKJZ010000189.1 GCA_030154385.1 Clostridiales bacterium | reverse complement strand
ATTATTCAGACTATTATATTTATCATATTTTTGAAATGTGCGAACAAGAGGAGGAGCTTCGCTTTTTTATCCATCCTGGTATGATGAAGCTTTTGCAATATGACAAACAGCACGGCACCGACTTTTTAAATACGCTGCATGAGTTCCTGGAATCACCCGGACAGCCAACTCAAATCGCAAAACGCCTTCATATCCATAAAAATACCCTGCTCTATCGCATGGATAAAATCCGCTCCATTATGGATTGTGCAATAGAAACAGGGGATGAATTTATGTCATTTGGGCTTTCCTATAAACTGATGCAATATCTGCATATGCTGGAAGACTGATTTCTAATACTCATATCCTGCATCCGTCCAGATTTTTTTTGCAGTATCGGTATCCAAAAAATCATAGAACTCCTTGCATGCCTTTGACTCCTTATTAAAATTCAGCTTTACAGCCTGTAAAACCTTCTGGTAATCGGCTAGTTCTTTGGTATCGACGATTTCGACTTGATCGATACCATTGCTGTCCTTCCATACAATGGTTGCATCCGCTTGTCCATTTACAACGGCTGCAACCAACTGATCGGTATTGGACGCTGCAACATAGGCATTGGTAATCGCCTCTAGTGGAAGGGCTTCTTTTGCAATTCCTCCGATTACCATCGCATTTGTATCTCCCATAATGATCGTTAGATCCTCTTTCCCAAGATCCGAAAAGCTTTGAATCTCATTTGGATTTCCTTTTGCCACGACTAAGACCGGAATATGGGTTGCCAACTCTTTTACATCGAGCTGATAATCCTTTGCCTGATCTGCCTCATCTTGATTTCCCGCAATAATAAGATCTCCATCCTTTGCTTCTATTGCCTGGTTTACCAGTTCACTTGCATTTGCATAGGTCACATTCACCTCGCATTTTGTCTCTTCCATGAACTTGCTTACCACATTTTGAAAGGTCACCATCAGCTCCGCATCACAATACACGGTCAGCTTTTTCCCTTTTAAC
Source organism: Clostridiales bacterium (assembly GCA_030154385.1). The sequence goes on along the minus strand of JASKJZ010000189.1, from coordinate 4,617 downwards.
GGTGCATCCTTTTCCTCGTCTGCATCGTCTGCATCGTTATCCGAATCCTTTGTATCTGTGGTGTTTGAATCCTCCGCCGTCTGATCCTTGTTTGAATCCTCATTAGAAGAATCTGACTCTGTCTGACTTGCCGTACTTTCTGGCGTCTGCTCCTCCCTCTTTCCACATCCCGAAAGCAAGAGACTTCCCACCATGGTTGCTATTATAAACGCTAGTATTTTCTTCTTCATCCTGCATTCCTCCAATATTTATACTATCTCATAAAATAAAGTTTGCCAAACCCTATATTAGCTGGTTGCCAAACTTTATTTATAGATTACATTTTTTTTAAAGGAATGTCAATAATTCCGTCGTTATTTTTTCCCAAATCTGCTTATATTCTATAAATTCCTTCCGATGCTTCTCCACATTTTTTTGATACTTGTCAAATTCCTTCAAAATCTGGTTAAACTCATCCATGTGAAAGTAATTGCAAATGGATGGCAGGGTTTCCTTAAGTGCCTCACCCATATGCCGTATTTTTTCCTCATAAGAATCCGGATCTGTCAAATATAGAAACAAAGGCTTGTAGCGTACCCATCCAAGACAAGCATGATAAAAACGTTTTTTTATCTCCTCTGACTCGGGTGTTATAAATTTGAGCTGTATTGGCAATACGCCCGATAGCAAATGGTTATAGGAAGAAAAACCATCATGGAACGTGTAGCAGGGCACACGCAGTACACGACGCTCGGATAGGCAGGTACTTAAAAAAGTATCCTCTCCCCTTGCACCAGGGGGATTATAAAAGGGAAATACGCGCTCTGGTCTTGTAAGATTGATACACAAATTAGAGCCTGAAATAAACTTGGCATGGTCTCTTTCCTCAACCTCAATCACCTGCTGCTCTGTTAGAACCGCGGTATCAGCATAGGTAACGCCCCCTTGCTCCATCACACGCTTAATCTTTTCCCAATTGATGATATCATTACTGATTGCCTCAATGAAGGTTCGAAACATAGCTTCTGGAAGTACCTCGTTGAATTCCAGGTAAGGAATCGGTGAAATATAACCACAGTGATAGCCATAGGTAATATCGGCTTCCTTAATATTATTCAGGTGATTTTTCAATACCTGCTGTCCGCCCCATATTGCAATTTCATGGGTATGGGTCACCGCCTGCGGATATTCATCATCATCAAGAAACAACAGATAATCCATCTTCTTTTTCATAGCATAATACAGCACAATATTTCGTTGTGTGGCATATCCCTTGCGAAAAAAAAGAGCACACTCCTCCTCATTTAAAATATCCTTCTCCATCAGCTCGTCTTGAATCTCTTTTGCTTCCTCACTTCCGATAAAATAGCGCTCCTCAATCATATCTTCAATATCCGCAGCAATTCTTGTATAATCTGTCTTTTTTGTATTTCGGTATTTTAAGTCATAGGCCACAAACAAATGAAGGCTAATCTCTTCATTTCCAACCAAATGCGACTCTTTCCAATTATAAACATAGCTTCTTAGTATCCTTTGAAAGTTCTTTCGTCCCGTAGCAAATCCAATCCCAATTCGTATCTTCTTTCCCATCGTATCCTCCTTATCCATACTCCGAACACTACACAAAACACTTGCTCAGAAAGAAGCAACTCGTTATATTTTCCGAGTTGCTTCTCTGTTATAATATCATGTTCTGTTTTATGTGTCAAGCATCTGCCCCATCAAAGCATCGCATTAATCGCCTCTATATCCCTGGTTCTCCTAATAATCGGGGTCTTGTCCTCTCGGTAAACATAGGCTTGCTCCTCAAAGGTCGGTCTTCCAATTTCCTCATATAGAACCCCCATTGCATAACGATCCGTCTCCATTACAAGCTCCATCGCCTTATCCTTTCTGGTCGGATCATAGTCATCCTCTACATAATAGGAGTTCTTCTTATACCACATAAAATTATTGACCTTATTATAGGTAACACAAGGCTGGAATACATCAATCAGGGCATATCCCTTGTGGAGCATGGCGCGCTTTAGAATTTCCTTCATCTGCACCATATCTCCAGAAAAGGCACGTGCTACAAAGGTAGCACCAAGTGCAATTGCAACCGCAAGAGGATTAAAAGGCTCATTGGTAACTCCGCTGATTTGAATGGGTGTTTTGAATTCACGCTGACTCGTTGGAGATGCCTGCCCCTTTGTAAGTCCATACACCATATTGTTGTGCACAATATGCGTGATATCTGGGTTTCTTCGGATATTATGAATAAAGTGATTGCCGCCCTCTCCATACATATCGCCGTCTCCGCCCTCTGCAATTACCACAAGCTCTGGATTGGCTGCCTTGATTGCAACCGCAGTTGGAAGTCCCCTTCCATGCAGACCATTAAAGTAGCTGCTGTTAATGTATTGAGGCATCTTCGCTGCCTGTCCGATACCAGAAGATAGCACCAGCTTTGTTTGCGGGATATCCATCTCCTGCAAGGCTTCAATCAACGCGTTTCGTATATTAAAATTGCCGCAGCCAGGGCACCACGCAATGTCAGTTTCTGGTTTCATTTCAAATGCCTTCATAACACTACCTCCTTCAAACGACGTTCCATTTCCTCAATCGAATATGGCTCTCCATCGTACTTTAAAATCCGATGATGCACCGGTACTGAAAGCTCCAGCTTTAAAATATTCGCAAGCTGTCCCGTCGCATTGTTTTCCACGACTACGACCGATTCCGCCTGATCAAAATACGACTTTAACTCTTCCGCCAGTGGAAATACCTGCTTGATATTTAAAAATGCAAGTTTTTGATCCTCGTGAGCTAGCACAAATTCCTTTAGGACACCATAGGTAGAACCCCATCCCACAATTAGCTTGGTATAATCCTTTGCTCCAATCAGTTCTGGCTTAATATAATCAGCCAGCAGCGCCTCTCTTTTTCGAAGTCGCTTCTCATGCATCAAAACCCGAACCTCAAAAGACTCTGTGATCTGCCCTTCTTCATCGTGCTCATCACTATCAACCTTTACAAGTCCTTCCCCGTAGCCTGGAACACCTCGCTTCGATACTCCAGATTCTGTAATCGCATATCGCTTATAATCCGAATCCGTCGATACCACAAAGCTCTCCAGCGCATCCCCAGAAAGCGTCAGGTGGCGAAGCTGCCCAAGCGATTCCAGTAAAAACTGATCCGACAGCAAAATCACAGGAACCTGATACTTATCAGCCAGATAAAAGGCCTGCTGTGACAACAAAATAGCATCCTCTAAATTACCTGGTGCCAATACAATCCTTGGAAATTCTCCATGTCCTGCATACACTGCAAGATTCAAATCCGCCTGCTCGGTTCTGGTTGGAAGTCCCGTACCAGGTCCAGGCCGCATCCCAATGTGTACCACCACAGGAGTCTCTGTCACACCAGAAAGGCTAATCGCCTCCTCCATCAGTGCAAAACCGCCGCCAGAAGTAGTCGTAAGCCCTCTTGCACCTGCATACCATGCACCAATGGCCATATTAATTGCTGCAATCTCATCCTCTGCCTGCTCCACCAAAACACCAAACTCCTCTGCCTTCGACACAAGGTAAGTCATAACCCCAGTACCTGGAGACATCGGATATGCCGAAAGAAAGTTCACACCACCAGCCAATGCCCCAAGACCAATCGCTTTCGTACCATCAAAAATCTTGAAATCAGGTAAATTCTCCACTGCTTGTACACCAAAAAACGTCTGATAAGAAGTCCCCTTCTCATATCCCAGCGAAAAAGCCTTTGTATTGTTATTTAAAATCGCCTCCGCTCTCGCACCAAACTTCTTTGTCACAAGACCCTTGCAAAATGCTTGATCAAGACCTGCCATACCCGCAATAAAACCAAAAAGCAGGGTATTAGCCATCAACGCGCTCCCTGCTTCCTTTGCCAATTCACGAATTGGCAGTATGACCTGATTCACTTTTCGAACTGCCAAAAAATCAGCAGAAATTGCCCCTTCCTCTGCAAAAATAGTTGTATTATCATCGATCCGCCGATCCAGACGGTCGCGTGCATGTTCATTGAGGAGGAACAGCATATCTATTTTCTCTTGATAAGCATAAATGGGCGCATCGGCAACTCGTATCTCAACCGTATTGTTGCCACCGCGTACACGGCTCATAACATCCTTAGCCGAGAAAACATAAAAGCTTTTATTAAGCGCCTCCACTAAGAACTCTTCTATCGTTTGTAAGCCTTGACCAGCTTCACCAGAGAGTACAATCGAAATTGATTTCATACTATAATGCCTCCTTTATTAAAATAATAATTGTTCCTGTTTTTAATTATAGGAGGTTATATAGATTTTGTCAAGTTAAATTGTATAAAATATATGATGCCCAAATCAAGTAGCCTTTATTATTCATCGTTGTTGCTTCATTGTTATTGCTTCATTGTTATTGCTTCATTGTTGGAATCCCATCAAATTCCTTCTCAATATGTAAATGTTCAATTTTCCCAACCAGCACTTCTTCTTCAAAATCCAATTCAATAATATAAGGCATCCAGTCAAGAATCCGCAAAAATGAATCGCAATTAAAACGATTGTCATAGTAATGCAAAATTGAGCTAAGAGCCGTTCCATGCGTACCAACTACCACCATGCGCTCTTCGCCTATTTTT
>JASKJZ010000188.1 GCA_030154385.1 Clostridiales bacterium | reverse complement strand
AAAATCATAATTTTTAGCCGTCCGCATCTCTTCAAGTTCTACAATCGCATTGATTTGATCGACACATTTTGTAAGATTATCATTCATCACCAAGTAATCATAATCCTTTGCATACTCTACTTCTTCATAAGCTCTTGCAAGGCGACGTCCAATGGTGTCTTGATCTTCGGTTCCCCGATTTACCAATCGTTCCTTTAGGACATCGGCGCTTGGCGGTGCTATAAACAAAAGTAAGGCTTCTGGAAACTGTTGTTTAATCTTTAGGGCTCCCTGCATTTCAATTTCGAGAATCACATGATTGCCTGCTTCTAACTCCTGCATCACATATTGCCTTGGTGTCCCGTAATAGTTTCCAACATATTGGGCCCACTCAATGAGCGCACCCTCTTCTATCATACTCTCAAATTTATCTCTTGTCAAAAAGAAATACTCTCTTCCATCCGCTTCCCCAGCCCTTGGACTTCTTGTGGTTGCGGAAATCGATAAATGAAACGGATGAGTTTCCACAAGCTGCTTTACTACCGTTCCCTTCCCGACACCTGAGAATCCCGATATTACAATCAATGTTCCTTTTTTATTCATTGTCTTCCCCTTTGATTCGGCTTTCTATTATTTTACCTTCATTTGTTCTGCCTGCAATGGTTTCTGGCAGCAATGCAGATAATACAACCTGCCCACTCTCCATGACAAGAACAGCCTTTGTTTTTCTTCCACAGGTTGCATCAACAGCAACACCATTGTCCTTAGAATTTTGTATCATCCGCTTGATTGGAGCCGCCTCCGGCCGAATAATTGCAATGATTTTATCGGTATTTACCACGTTTCCAAACCCGATATTAATGAATTGTCCCATATATGCACCTACTCAATGTTTTGAATTTGTTCCCGAAGCTTTTCAATTTCTGTTTTTAAATCAATGGCACGGTTTGTGACTTCCAAATCATTGGCTTTTGATAATATCGTATTTGCTTCACGATTCATTTCCTGCGCAATAAAATCAAGCTTTCGACCGATATTATCGGCTTCCTCCAATGTACGAATCGTATTATCCATATGGCTTTTTAATCGAACCGTCTCCTCATCTACGCAAATTTTATCTGCAAAAACAGTAATTTCCGTTGCTAAAATCCCCTCGTCAAGCTTGGTATCTCCAAGGAGCTCTTCTACTTTTTTATGTAGCTTTTCCCGATATTCTGTTACAATCGCAGGAGAACGTTCTTCAATAAACGCAACACATTCACTCATAAAGCGAAGCTTCGTTAACATGTCTGCCTTTAAATGCTCCCCCTCCAAAATCCTGGCCTCAGAAAATCGTTCCACGGCTTCCTGAATCGTTTTGGATAAATCTTCCCATAACTCATTTTCATCCAGTGTCATTTCCTCCAGAGTAAATACGTCCGGATATCTAGAAAGCGTCGTAACACTAACATCTTCTTTCAAGTCAAAATCACTTGCCATCTGCTTGAGCGCTGCTACATACCCTTGCGCGATTTCTTTATTATAATGTACAAATGATTTTTGCTCTGTGTAGTCCTCATAGGAAATGAAGACATCTATTTTCCCTCTGCTGATATACTGTTTTAATAATGTTCGGATACCAGCTTCAAAAAAGCCCAGTTTCTTGGGCATTTTAATCGTAATATCACAGTATCTATGATTCACTGCTTTCAGTTCGACCACAAATTTTCTCTCTGGGGTCGTTCTCTCGCTCCTTCCAAAGCCTGTCATACTCTTTAACATGAATCGCCCTATCTCCTATCTGTTTTCGCGTAAAAACAAAGTTTATTATATAAGAATCCATTCTTTTCGTCAACCTTCAAAAACGTCCGCAATCATTTTCTTCAACACTTCTGGATCAAATGGTTTGGGTAAAAAGGCAACCGCTCCAAGCTGTCTGCAAGTATCCTCTAATGGCTTTGTAGAAATCGAGGTGAGCATAATAACGGGTATATCAAAGTCTTCTCTTTCATTCATCTTCTCTAATGTCTCGAGCCCATCTAACCCTATCATATAGAAATCGAGTAAAATTAAGTCCGGTTTTTGTTTTTCCAAAAAAGAAAGAGCTTCTTCACCTGAGGTAACAACGAACACCTTGTAATCCTCCCGTAAGGTCTCTCTGACCAATGTCAATGTGGACACACTATCATCGACCGATAATATTTTTCGCATGCTATCAATTCCTCCAATGGATTCTTTTTCTTCATTATTTTAACATACTCTTGTCTTTTTTTCCATTAACAATTTCTTTTCTGGTTAAATTCATGTATAATAGAGAAAGTTATGGACAATAAAGGAGAACATTATGGCATTTGATGGAATTGTTATTTCGAATCTTGTATCCGAATTAAATCAGACCCTATGTGGGGGTAGAATCAATAAAATTGCACAACCAGAAAAAGACGAGCTTTTTCTTACGATAAAAAAAGAGAGAGAAAACAGGCGTTTACTATTATCCGCCAGTGCCTCCCTGCCACTCATCTATCTGACCGACCAAAGCAAGCAAAGTCCGATGACAGCACCAAATTTTTGTATGCTGCTTCGAAAGCACCTAAATAGTGCAAAAATCATTGCAATTCGACAGCCCGATTTTGAACGAGTGATTGAATTCGAAATTGAGCACTTAAATGAACTTGGAGATCAATGTACCAAATTCTTAATTTTAGAGGTTATGGGAAAGCATAGTAATATTATTTTTTGCGACGACACCTATACCATTATTGACAGTATCAAACATATTTCTGGACTTGTAAGCTCCGTTCGAGAGGTTTTACCAGGGCGCGCTTATTTTATTCCTAAGACTTTAGACAAGAAAAATCCCCTTACGATGACAGCCGACGACTTTTCCACGGTTGTACTAGCTAAGTCAATGTCGTTATCAAAGGCAATCTATACCTCCATTACAGGATTTAGCCCACTGATTGCGAACGAGCTTTGCGAGAGAGCCTCTTTAGACGCACAGTCCCATACGTCTGCCCTTTCGCCATTGGAGGCGACCCATCTCTCCCACACCTTTATACGGTTGATGGAAGATATCAAACAAGAAAGCTTTGCACCCAACATTATATATAAGGGAACGATTCCCGTAGAATTTAGCTCCCTGCCTTTAAGCTGTTACCAAAAAGAGAATGCAACGTCTTATGATAGTATTTCAAAGCTATTGGAGGATTATTATTCTCAAAAGGAAGCTTCCGTACGCATCCATCAAAAATCTTCTGATTTACGACGAATTGTTTCAACTTGTCTGGAGCGCACCAGTAAAAAATATGATTTGCAGCGAAAGCAGCTTCTGGATACAGAAAAAAGAGAGACTTATAAGGTATATGGTGAACTTCTTACAACCTACGGCTATCAGATTACACCTGGAACCAAACAATATACTTGTGAAAACTATTACACCAATCAAGAGATTACCATTCCGCTTGACGAAGCCTTGACACCGCTTGAAAACGCAAAAAAATTCTTTGACCGCTATAGTAAGCTAAAACGAACCTACGAGGCTCTTACCCTGCAAATCATTGAAACCCAAGAAGAATTAGCGCATTTGGAATCCGTAAGTGCTTCCCTTGATATTGCCCAGAAGGAAGATGACCTTTTGGATATTAAGCGAGAGCTTACCGAATACGGCTATGTTAAGAAGCATACACCAAAAACAAAGGGTAAAGAAAAAAAAGGAAGCTCTGCCCCGTTTCATTATCTTTCTTCGGATGGATTTCATCTTTATGTTGGAAAAAACAACTACCAAAACGAGGATCTTACCTTTAAATTTGCCTCTGGAAACGATTGGTGGTTTCATGCAAAGGGGATGGCCGGCTCCCATGTCATTTTAAAAACAGATGGCAATACCGACCTTCCAGATCGTGTATTTGAAGAGGCTGGCATGTTAGCTGGCTACTATTCCAAGGGAAGAGAACTCGATAAGGTGGAGATTGATTATATTCAAAAAAAGCATGTAAAAAAACCAAACAGTGGAAAACCAGGATTTGTTATTTACCACACCAATTATTCCCTCACGATAAAACCAGATATTTCAAATCTGACTTTGATTTCCTAAATGATGATTCTCTTACTATGAGTTTTTTCAATTTGTATTATAAAAAATGGGTCTTATAAGGAGGTTTTATGATACGTACCGATTGCCATGTTCACTCAAACTTTTCATCGGATTCTGCCACGCCTATTGAGGATATGATCGAAGAGGCACTGCTTCGCTCTTATAATAGTTTTTATTTAACGGATCATATGGACTATGACTTTCCAAAAAACAAGGAGGGGCTAACCTTTACTTTTTCACCAGCCGAATATTTCGATAAACTGGCACAACTTGAATGCCTCTACAAAGACCGAATTTCGATTAAAAGAGGGGTTGAACTCGGTCTTGGCACTACTCCCTCCATTCAAAAACAAATAAAGGCTTTGCTTGCCTCTTATTCCTTTGATCTTATTATTGGATCGACACATCTGGCAGATGGAGCCGACCCCTACCATCCCTCCTTTTGGGAAGGATGCAGTGAACAAGAAGCAATCACTCACTTTTTTTTAGCAACGCTTGAAAATGTGAAGGCCAATCCCTATATTCATGTGTTAGGACACCTTGATTATGCCCTTCGTTATGCACCCTCAAAGGGAGCTAACTTTCAAATCGCGGATTATCAGAATGTACTGGATGAAATACTCCGCTTTCTGATTCAAAACGAAATTGCCCTAGAGGTCAATACCGCTGGCTATAAAAGTCTGAATCGGCCAAATCCAGACGAGAAACTGATTGCCCGCTATCTTTCTCTAGGTGGCTCTATGCTATCCATTGGCTCCGATGCGCATGTTCCTACCTACTACTCCTACTGTTTTGCAAAGACCCGTGAACTTCTTTTATCTCTTGGTGTAACAGAGTATACAACGTTTGAGCAGGGCAAACCAAAAAAACACCCCTTATAGCGCAATCACATTTCACTCAGAACGATTTGTCCGAAAGAATGAAAAATACCCCACTCACTGCAAAAGTAAGTCGGGTATTCTAATAAAGGTAAATTTCATACTATTTTTTTCTTTCTTATTGAAACAATATATAACACCGTATTTGCCATAAATATAGAAAATGTAATCCATATAGAGGTTCGAAATGCATCAAAAAAATTAGCACGACTTTCTATTCCCGTATTTTCTAAAAGCCCCAATGTGCTTTGCAAAACACTATGATATCCTATCCCATCTTGCAATTCTGGCACAGCTAAAGCTAAACAATTTAAGCCCAAATCAATTGATATAAACATTGCTATTAATAGTATCATTGCTGAAACGCTTTTAACTATTTTCATGTTATAAGCCCTCCGTCAAATATTAATGGTGTCATTTTTACTATACACATTTATCTGTTATGCTCTGGGCGTTCGCTTCCAAGTATCGTTCCGCCTCCAAGGACATACTCCTCTTCATAGAATACCACGGCTTGCCCCGGTGTTATGGCACGCTGTGGTTCCTCGAAGATACATTCCACTACATCCTCAGATATCATCCGAATGGTAGCAGGCGATCCCTGATGATTGTATCGGATTTTTACGATCACTTGTCGGTCACCATCCAACTTCTCAATAGACATAAAATTCAGGCGATTGGCA
>JASKJZ010000187.1 GCA_030154385.1 Clostridiales bacterium | reverse complement strand
CCTTTAAAAGACTCTTCATTCGACTTCCAGCCGCCTTTTGTAATCCGTCCGCCATCCCATTCATTCCATAAAGAAACATTCCAAGTCCACCTACAAACTGGAATAGCATCTTAATATCGTCCATTGACATATTCGTTTCTCCTTAGTTTTTGTTTAAAGTAATTTCTATAAAAGACATACCGCTTTATATTATTAAATTTATGTTAAGAATTTTAGATGTTATTGTAAAGTTTTTGTAAAGATAATTTTACATTACAATTTCAACGTGATTTCTCTGTCTGCCAATTGGTAAGGACGAAACTTGATTTTTGCCGAATGCATCATCTTCTTTGACGCTTTTACAGAATCTGTATCCGCATATTTATCGCTATTGTAAATTACTTCACGAATCCCTGCCTGTATAAGTGCCTTCGTACACTCGTTGCAGGGAAACAGCGTCGTATAGATTTTAGCTCCTTCCATATTGGTACCACTATAATTAAGAAGTGCGTTCAGCTCCGCGTGACACACATATAAATACTTGGTATCAAGAGCCTCTCCTTCCCGCTCCCATGGATACTCATCATCTGAACATCCCCTTGGCATTCCGTTATATCCAAGCGATAGTATTTTATTATCCTGGCTTACAATACATGCTCCCACACTGGTATAGGGATCTTTGCTTCTCATTGCTGAAAGCGTAGCAATTCCCATAAAATACGTATCCCAAGAAATGTAATCTTCCCGTTTCATTTTGCTTTTCCCTCCATAAATTTACTAACTGCTATTTTATTGTAACCTAGGAGAATCCATCTTGTCTATTCCTTCTTTTTTATCTCGTCCATTTTTTCAAGTACTTCGTTTTGAAACGCCAGCCACTTATCCTCGTGCTCTACATAATACTTGGGGCAAATTTTTCCTGTAATATCATAATGGCGTATAATGTCAGACTTTTCCAAATTATAATATACTGCCAACCACGCAGTAAGGGAAAGTAAGGAATCGTAGGTTTCTTTTGTAAATTTGCCGTTTTTCTTTGGGTGACAACACTCAATTGCAATGCTATCTTCATTTCGTTCATTGGAAGCATATGCAATTTCATCAAGCGGTATACACTGGATAATCGTACCATCTAGTCCAATAATAAAATGACTGCTGGCCTTTGTCTCATGTGTTATACCTAGATTTTCAAAATAATTGCGGTTCTGCCATCCAGTCGTTCCTGGATTTGCGGTGTAATGTACAACAACTCCATGTACTTTAGTAAGGGCGCCCTGCGGGCGGGAATACGGATTTGGGGTTAATAAGGCCTCTTCAATCTTTGGCCGTTTATTCCATACTTCCCTTTGTAATTCTAACATCTTGACTACCTGCTTTTTTTGATAAAATTTACCACCTGCAAGACAAAGCAAAAGAAGCATTGCTACACCTGTCAGTGTAACAATGCCTAATTGAACCCATTTATTCTTTTGAACTCGTATTTTCTTTTTTCTCGTGTTATGTTCCATCATTTACCCATTAATTATCGATACTATAGTTTGGTGCTTCTTTGGTGATATGAATATCATGAGGATGACTTTCCTTTAAAGAAGCTGCAGAAATTTTAACAAATCGCCCATTTTGCTTCAACTCTTCCACTGTTTTGGTTCCACAATATCCCATACCAGAACGAATTCCACCAAGAAGCTGGAACACCGTATCTTCAACTGTTCCTTTGTAAGCAACACGTCCTTCCACTCCTTCTGGAACCAATTTCTTTGCATCTGCCTGGAAATAACGATCTTTACTTCCATTTTCCATCGCCGCAATTGATCCCATACCCCGATATACTTTATATTTTCTTCCCTGGAATAACTCAAAGCTTCCAGGACTTTCGTCGCAGCCAGCAAATAAGCTTCCCATCATACAAACATTTGCCCCTGCAGCAATTGCCTTTGTCATATCACCTGAATACTTGATTCCACCATCCGCAATGACAGGTATATCATATTGCTTTGCTACCTCATAGCAATTCATGATTGCAGAGATTTGAGGAACTCCGATTCCTGCCACAACACGTGTTGTACAGATAGATCCTGGTCCAATTCCAACTTTGATTGCATCGGCGCCAGCTTCAATCAAGTCTTTTGCCGCTTCTCCTGTTGCAATATTTCCAGCAATTACAGGTAAGCTTGGATACTTTTCTTTAATCATCTTTACACAGTTAATGACGTTTATGGAATGTCCGTGTGCAGAATCCAAAACAATAACATCCACCTTAGCCTTAACAAGTGCATCCACACGGTCAAGTACATTTGCTGTAATTCCGACACCAGCACCACAAAGCAGACGTCCCTGCTTATCCTTTGCAGAAAGCGGATACAAAATCTGCTTCTCAATGTCTTTAATCGTAATAAGTCCTTTTAAGTTTCCTTCTTCATCCACAATCGGAAGCTTTTCTTTTCTGGTCTTTGCAAGTATCTTCTTTGCTTCCTCAAGTGTAATACCTTCCTTGGCAGTAATGAGTCCCTCACTTGTCATAGACTCTTTTATCTTTTTCGAAAAATCGGTTTCAAATTTTAGATCTCGATTGGTAATAATTCCAACCAGTTTTTTTCCTTCTGTAATGGGAACGCCAGAAATCCGATATTTTCTCATCAAATTATTGGCATCTTCTAATGTGTGTTCCGCCGTTAAAGAGAACGGATCCGTTATAACACCATACTCCGAACGCTTAACCTTGTCTACCTCATCTGCTTGCTGTTCGATCGACATATTCTTATGGATAATTCCGATTCCTCCCTGTCTTGCCATCGCAATTGCCATACGATGCTCGGTTACGGTATCCATGCCTGCACTCATCATTGGTATGTTGAGCGTAATATCTTTTGTTAAATGCGTCGTCAAATCTACTTGATTTGGAATCACCTCAGAGTATGAAGGTACAAGTAATACATCATCAAAGGTAATTCCATCGCCAATAATTGTTCCCATTTTTTTGCCTTCCTTTCGTTTTTCGGTATTAATTTAGAAGTATAATAAAAGTGTCCGTAGATGTCAAACAAAATTATTATTATTTTTAAACAAAAAAATTAGTATCGAATCACTTTACGAGGAGATTTTCTTCTCATAAGCTCTAGCATTTTTTCAGAGGGCTCAAAAAGAACACGAATCATTTCATTGTTCACGCGGACAATTAAAACATACACTCGTCCATTTTGCTGCTTGGAAGAAAAATCACGTGTTTTTAAATTTTGATAAGAAGCAACCTCTGTGGCCTTCACAGGTCCCGCCAGTTCCATTTCGTCCATATCAATCTTTAATAAATTCTTACGTTTATTACCTCCCATAATTTTATCAAAATCAATTTGTCCATCACAGAAAATATACTCATATTCATAATTTAATCGTGGGAAAAAATAAATCACTCCTACAATAACAACGGCACCGATAATTTGCAAAATGACCTGACCCGAAAGAAGCAACCCAGCAGATATAACCGCCGCCAGCGCCATGCCAATCACCTTCAGCCAATCCTGTGCTCCCTTATTGGGCTTGCAGCCTGCTTCTGTATACAACTGTTCCATTTTATGACCTCCAAAATTTATTCTTTTATAGAAAGGATACCACGAACGAATTAAAAAATCCAGTATCAGAAATTGCGCCCCCTTCTTCTATTCTCAAATCTTAAAGTGCTTCATCTGTTCATTTAGTTGATTAGAGGTAAGCTTAAGACTCTTGGCATCCTCCGCGACAAGCTGACTGTTCCTTGTTATTTTTTCGGCCTGCTCTACCATATTTTGTGAGGTTGCTGCAACTTCATCTGAGCTTGCTGCCTGCTCCTGTGTGATTGCTGCCAGCGTTGACGCAACGTCGTCTACCTGATTGACCATATCAATCATATGGTTCATTAGTTCATTTGTATTATGTATCGTACCAAATATTTGATGAAAGGTAGAAACCGAGTCATGTATCAAGTCCGCACTGTCTCCGACATCAATGGTACTTCCTTTCGCTTTATCAACCGCATCGGATACTAAATTTCGTATTTCTTCAATTAACGCTGCAATCTCATTGGCAGCTCCCTGACTACTCTGCGCCAACTTCCCGATTTCTGCTGCTACAATAGCAAATCCCTTCCCAGATTCACCTGCCCTTGCTGCTTCTATTGAAGCATTCAAGGATAAAAGGTTCGTCTCCTCCGATATTGAAGCAATCATATGCACAATTCCTGTGATTTTCTCGGAAGAGATTCCTACTTTATTTACGGCAGTTTCTAACGATGCGATCGAAGTCCTTATCTGTTCCATCGCAGTACTCACTTTTTCCATGTCAGCCTGTCCTTTTTCTGAAATCATAATTGTCTCACGCATCTGTTCACTAACCTGACCACTATTTTGCTTTGCCATGGACGCTGCCTCAGCAAGCGTAGTAGCACTTTCAGCCACTTCATTAACCGATACCGTAAGCTGATCCATTGTACTATTTAGCTCTCCCATGGATGTCGATTGCGTTCTTGATGCATCATACATATCCTGTGAAATCCTATGACTGTTTTCTGCCTGCTCATTCAACCTTTCAGATACTTGATAGATTCCCTGAAACATTTTTTGCATGCTGACAAGAAACTGCTTGACACTGCTCATCACGTTTGAAATCTCATCTCTGCCCTTTTCTTCGATGGTAACAGTGAAATCGCCTTCACTCATTCTAGAAATTGTATTGGTAAGCGTTTTAATTGGTTTTACAATAACATGTATCGACCGCTCTGTTAAAATAATTAGGGCAATCACACAAACGAGCGCCAATACGATTAGCTGGGTTCGTAGTCGATTGAGCTCAGCATACACAATATTGGTAGGGATATACGATACCAGCATCCAATTTGTCCCCTCAATTTTGGTAAATACCGTCATTTTGCCTTCTATTTCACGAAATGCATAGTCATTGCTCACCAGTCGCCGCTCTACCTTTTGCAAATATGAGTCACTGTCTGCTTCTGTTAGAATGGTACCAATACGAGAGTTGTCCGGATAGGTTAAAAACATATGATCGGCTAGATTGACCAAAAATATTTCCGCCCCATCCATTCCCACTACAGAATTTACAATTGTATTGATTCTGCTAAGAGGCATGTCAGCTGCAAAAACACGCGTTGTTTTACTGTCCTCCTTAATGGTTCCAGTTGCGCTAATTACCCATTCACTGCTTTCATTTTGATAGGCATTGCCAACTTGCATATCGGTATGTTCAATTCCCTCTTTATACCAGGGGGCATTTAACATGTCCTTATCCGATTTCTTAGACTGATCTGCCTTCATTAATGCCTGATAGCTATCACCTATATAAACACCTTCTGGATAATCCTCGTTTACTCCGTACGTTTCGTTCATAATTGAGCGAAAAAATACGGAAGAATATTGTAACGTCTCAATTGTTTTTTTATACGTGGAAAAAGTGGCGAGATTTTCATTCAGCCACGATGAAATTTTGGTTCCCTGCAAGTTAGCAGAAACCTCTAATTGATTCTTAGCATCTTCCGCAATAATCTTCTTAGCGTTACCATAAGCAAGACCTACCATACCAATTACAATGAGAATAATACCAGGCAGTATCACCCCCACTAATTTGGCTTTAATCGAAATGTTTCTTCGTCTTC
>JASKJZ010000186.1 GCA_030154385.1 Clostridiales bacterium | reverse complement strand
ATGTCAAATATAAAGATAGAACAGGATGTATTTTTTGTATGATAAAAATAGGAGTTGAGATACCAGACGAGAAATTCGCTGGAGTTGATTTAAGTAATCCGGAACTTGGCAATCCAGGTGTTGGTGGCTCAGAATATTTATTTACTTTATTGGCAAGCCAACTAAAAAAAAGAGGATTGGATATAACAATATATCATTATAGTGAAAATGTTTTACCGGATGGTTCTTGTGATTATATTGTTAAAGATAGTATAGATATGCTTAAAAAGGCAAATTCTGATGGGATGGATATACTAATTCATCAAGTTGGGAAAACAACGGAATGGTATCAAACTCTTGAAAAAACAAGCATAAAATCGGTAGCATGGTCACATGTTTATTTGGACTATGATGAACTAAAAGACGTACGAAAATGTAATAATGTAAAGAGAGTGGTCTTTGTTGGAAAAGAAGAATACGATTCCTACATAGATGATGATATTATCAAAAAATCGACCTATATTTTCAACATGGTACCGATGGAATCAGCTCCAGTTAAGAGGGAACTTAATAAAAAGGTTGTAACTTATGTGGGTTCTCTTGTCCCGGCAAAAGGATTTCATAAATTGGCTCAAATATGGCCTGATATTTTAAAACAGGTTCCGGATGCAGAACTCTATGTAATAGGGAATGGGAAAGTGTATAATCGAAATGCAAAATTGGGAAAATTCGGCATCTCTCAAGAAGATTACGAAAATTCGGTTATGAAGTATTTGACAGACGATACAGGAGCCATTTTGCCATCGGTACATTTTCTTGGAATTGTAGGAAAAGAAAAAGTAGATATATTTAAGAATACCGCAGTAGGTGTTGTAAATCCGACAGCGTTGACAGAAACCTTTTGTGTGAGTGCTGTAGAGATGGAATATGCCTATGTTCCTGTAGTATCAAGAAAAAAATGGGGACTTTTAGATACAGTTGATGATGGAAAAACGGGTTACCTGTTCAGAAATTCCTCAGATTTTATTGAAAAAATGGTTTGCTTACTCAATAATGATGAAATAAACAAAAATATGGGTGAAAAAGCTCATGAATTTGTAAAAGAAAATTTTGATATGAATAGAATTATTCCTCTATGGATTTCTCTTATTGATGAGATAGATAAAGATGTTCCAGTTGAATTTCTGGGTGTACAAAAAAATTGGAGCAATGATTATAAGTGGATTAAAGGCTGTATTCGATTTCTTAGATTTAACATGAGTTTAGCATGGCTTCCATCTTTTCATGACTTGAAAAATATGCTGAAGACTACACTGAAAAGAAAAAATTGAGTGAAAGAGGTGAAAAAGTGTGAATGAAAGATATCAGAAGCTTGCGAAAAACTCTGTAATATTTATGATTGCCAATTTCGGCAGCAAATTCTTTTCGTTTATTTTGGTTCCATTTTATACGCATGTATTAAGTACAGGCGAATATGGTACAGTGGATACTTTAATTGCTACCGTTTCCCTATTTTCTCCGATTGCTACACTGGGAATAGGCGATGTTATCATAATGTTTCTTTCAAAGAAAGAGTATGAAGCCAAGAAAATATTTACGAATACGGCTCTATTAATATTACTTGGAAATATTTTGGTATCTTTTGTTTATCCGTTGTTGTTCCTTTCAAATACGTTTAGAGATTATATTTTATATTTTATTTTACTAGTTGTAACATCATCTATATATGGTGTTTTACAAATGTATGTTAGAGGAAATGGAAAAGTTGCTGCATTTGCGGCTTCCGGCGTTATATATACGATAACACTTGCCTTGTCGAATATTGTTTTATTACTTTATTTTAAACAAGGAATTCCTGGGTATTTATTATCAACTGTATTGGCGTATGTAGTGCCGTCGGTGTACTTATTTGTAGTCGCAAAAGATAAGGTTTTTAAGATTTCACTCATTGATAAAGAATTAATCAAGAAAGTGTTAAGGCTAAGTATGCCTTTGATGCCAACAGCTATCTTATGGAGCCTTATGAACTTAGCGGATAAGTATGCTATTTTATGGTTTGTAGGAGCTGCAGGAAATGGAATTTATGCAGTTGCTCATAAAATTCCAACTATTCTTAGTGTTATATACGGCATTTTTCAACAAGCGTGGCAGTTGACAACCTTTGAATTGGAATCTCGAGAAGATCGTTCGAAAGCTTACACAAGTGTTTTTGAGTTATTGACATGTGTTTTGTTTTGTGCAGGTGCGTTTTTAATTGTTTTAAACAGAGTGTATATTACTTATTTTTGTGAGAGCAGCTACCTTGTTGCATGGAAAATCACTCCGTTACTCATGTATAGTGCAATACTTAATTGCATTTCAGGATTATTGGGGTCAAATTATTTGATTATGCATGATACGAAATCGGCATTAAAGGTATCTGTAATTGGAGCTGCAATAAACACAGTACTTAATTTTTCGTTAGTACCGATATTTGGACTCTATGGAGCAGCACTTGCGACGATAATTGGATATCTATATATGGTTGCTAAGAAATATTTTGACACAACCGAATTCACACCGTTAAGTATCAAAAAAATCAGATTTATTATTGTTAATGCTTTGAACATTATAATGATCATTTCGGTATCAATAAAGAATGGTGTGGTATATTATTTAGTGAATTTGGCAATTACGGTTGTTATAGTGTGGCTCTATAAGGAGCAATTTGGTAAAGTGATTTCACTTATAATGAACAGATTTAAAAAGCTTCCTGTATACTTTAAATAGGTCAAGAAGTTGACACAAAAAAATACCTCAAGTAAATTTAGATTATTACTGACCGGCCAGTTGGTAAAATCCAAAATTAAAAGAGGTATATATAATGAATGTTAAATCTACAAAGGCAAAAAATCAAGTGATTACAGCAAATATTTTTGAACAGCAGGAATTAATAGAAAAAGTGGAGGCAATAAAAAATAATTTGAATGCTTCAACTTGGCATGAGTTAGAAACCAATGGTAAGTTTGCAAAGAACGATAAACTTTCATTCATCAGTGATGATATGCTTATTTTAGGATGCGACATAGGCAGTGAAACTCACTATGTAAGAGCTATTGATACCAGGGGAAGAGAACTCAGTAAGTCCGCTTTCTCATTCAGTAATACACTGGATGGATTCAGGTCTGCAAAGGATTGGGCCGTTAAAATCGCTGCAGCAAATGACAAGAAACAGATTGTGTTAGGCCTTGAGCCAACTGGGCACTATTGGTTCTGTCTTGCTACATGGATGATTTCTAATGGGATCAGTGTTGTTCAGGTTAATCCGTATGCTGTTAAGCAGACGAAGGAACTTGAGGACAATAGCCAACTTAAGGATGACACTAAGGATCCAAAACTGATTGCAAATCTTGTTAAGGATGGTAACTTTGGAATGCCATACCTGCCTGAAAAACTGTATGCAGATCTGCGTAGGTTATCGATGTTCCGCGAACAATTGAATGAGGACAGAATCCGTTTTATTAATCGACTTCATCGAGAGATGAAGATATATTTTCCAGAATACAAGGACGCACTGGGAAAGGTTGACGGAGCATTCAGTCTGGAGTTGTTAAAACAGGCACCATTTCCAGAGGATCTTCTCTTTCTGAGCAATGATGGAATCAGACAGATATGGCATAATGCGAAGCTGAGAGGACGAGGCTACAGCAGAGCAGAAGAACTCATAAAGTATGCTAAGGAAAGCGTTGGCATGAAGGATGGAGCAGATGCAAGTAAAACGGCTGTAAAGTGGTTTGTTAACAGAATCATAGAGTTAGACGAACAACTTTCAGAGATAGAGAAACAACTGAAAGAAAAATGCAAAAAAATCCCACATACTGAAAATGTCCTTGAAATATCAGGGATTGGAGAAAATACATTCTCAGGAATACTAGCAGAGATGGGAGATATTTCGAGATTCGATGATGTAAAAGAAATCCAGAAGTTAAGTGGAATGGGGCTTGTTTCGTGTAGTTCGGGCAAGCATAAAGGGGAAACCAAGATAAGTCATAGAGGACGCAAACGACTTAGATACTGGCTGTTCCAAGCAGCCAAATCGGTAGTGGCTCACGCGGAGGAATTCAAAGAACTCCATGTCTACTATACGACGAGGGCAGACAATCCACTTAAGAAGATGCAATCGCTGATTGTAATTGCATGTAAGTTACTTCGAGTAATTTACACAATCCTGACGAAGGGAACGGTATATGATCCGAAAAAGATGTTAATGGACATAAAACGCCCGAGCGAACAGGAACCTGTAGCAGCATAATAAGCATGTAAAATAGATAAGAAATCCAGGACCTTGCTGGGTTCCAGATGATTCTGAAATCGAGCAGGGTTCTGGTAAGAAACCCGATAACAACGAAGTATCATTTGTGCTTCGTTAATAACAAGACCAACAGCGAGAAGCAAGGTATAGCGTCCACTGAATATCAGTACCTTGAAGATCCAAGAGGTCAGTAAAATCAAATACAAACAAGAGCTGTAGCTGGCAGTAGTTCCCTCCGTAGGGCATGACCCTGTTAGAAAGCTTAGCCGGCACTCAGTGTATGAACAGGTGGGACGAAGGAAGTTGGGACATGATCCCTTTAGACACGGAAGGTTCACCATCATAGTTAAACAGAGGCTGATAGCCTTTATAGAGCAAACAAGAGGATGCTTTATAAACTGTACCTATTTTTAGCTATTCAGTACATGATATCATGACTGTTCTGCACTTTAGGCTCTGGTTTTAGAGGTAACTATTTAAATAAAAGCCTTAAAATTCAATGATTTTAGGCTTGACATTATAGGAAGGTACAATAATAAGTATGAGAATTGGCATTATTACTATGGTGAGCGATAACTATGGAAATCGCTTACAAAATTACGCACTTCAAAATATATTATTGGAGTTAGGCAATTCAGTTGAAACGCTAAATAATCCCTGGTTCCAAAATTATAACGTATATTTGGAGTGGCTGAAATTTAACATAAAGAAGTTCTTGTTTTTTATTACAAAAAGACCTGAACGTTTTCAAAGAAGAATAAATTTTGATCAGTTTAATCATGATAATATATCCTTTTCACGATATTGGTTGAATAAAAATAACGACAGAATTGCCGCAAATCAATATTATGATATGTTTATTTGTGGCAGTGATCAAGTCTGGAATTCTGAAGCAACTGAGATTGATGGAAAATACTTTGCTGATTTTGCTGATCATGATAAGAGAGCTTCTTATGCAGCCTCTTTTGGTATAGAAAAAATTGTTGATGATAGAAGAGAAGAGTTTACACGATATCTTTTAGGAATGAAACACATATCTGTTCGTGAGCATTCTGGAAAACAAATCGTAGAAGAATTGATAAATAGAAAAGTAAGCTGTCATATAGATCCAACGCTGCTATTGTCTGGTGGGCAATGGGATAAGATAGCAAATCAATATAGAGTGGCTAATAATAAATATATATTTTGCTATTTTTTGGGTAAACCAACTGAAGCAATTTTAGATAAATTGAGGGAATATAAGAAAAAAAACAATATCGATGTTTTGTCTATCTGGAACGGAAATGATGCAAGTCATAACAATGTAGGTCCCGGAGAATTTTTAGCTTTAATTAAAGGGGCTGAATTTGTTTTAACAGATTCATTTCAT
>JASKJZ010000185.1 GCA_030154385.1 Clostridiales bacterium | reverse complement strand
CCAATACATGCACTATACTTTGTAATCTTTATTTTAGTGTTGCAACAAATTGACGGAAATATTATAGGGCCTAAGATTCTCGGAGATTCAACCGGGCTTTCCGCTTTTTGGGTCGTTTTTTCCATTTTATTAGGCGGAGGGTTATTTGGATTACTTGGTATGCTGATTGGCGTTCCAACCTTCGCAGTAATCTATTATATGGTTAGCAGACTCATATCTCGTCTGCTTCGAAAAAGGCAACTTAAGGAACACTCAGAGGAATATGAATCCATTGAAAGCATACAAATTACGAATGGTGAAATTGTATATATCCCAATGCCTGCAATTCCACCAACCATGCAAGCCATTGTCCCTGAAAAGGAGCCGCCAAAGAAAAAACAAGACGATACAACCGAGTAGAGCAAAAAGAGAACAAATGCAGGTTTTGCATTTGTTCTCTTTTTTTAGCCTCGATAATAATTAATTAAACAACCACTTTTTATAATGGTGCGTTCATCATCCGTTAATTCGCCGAGCTTTAAAGTAAATTCCACCATTTCATCTTTCACAACATATGCTGTAATCGCATCTTCTTTTTGTTCAATCGCCTTTTTGATGTCTTTGATAAAGATAAAATCGCCCTTCTCAAAAGGCTCATCTCCATCGAGAAGAAATGGAAGCATCCCCCAGTTAATCAGATTGGAGCGATACCGTTTCGTTGCATAAGAAGAGGCAATATTTGCAAGGCCTCCAAGCACTCTTTGACAGCTTGCTGCCTGTTCTCTAGCCGACCCATCCCCTGGTTTTCTTGCATAAATGACACTGCCAATTTCGGTATTTTTTGCTGCCACCTCTGGAAAAGCCTGTTTGATTACTGAAAATGCTTTGTGATAGTCAGCATCCTCATCCATTGGGCATATATCATCTCTTCGTTTTTCCTCAATTGCACGTACCTTTTTTGCCGTTCCAACATACGCTGGATCCTTTCTTGAGAGTGTAAATTCGGCAAGTCCAAGTGGATTGGAACGGTAGGAAGAAGTTTCTCCCGATGGAATCAATTCATCTGTAGTCGTAACCGGATCATGAATGACTGATACAACGCGAAGTAAAATGTCATCCGTTAAGGCAACCATGGAAGGCCAATCTACGATGCCTGGCCCAAACTTAATTTCTTGCGTCGTGTCTGCTTTTCCGACACCATTATAAACACGGTTATCATAGATGGAACGGTCAAAGAAGTAAGTTGGCTTTTTATAATCCACATCTACCATATCGGTAGCTTGTGTCAAATATCCCTGGTTCGCAGCAGTTGCTGCAATTGATCTTGCATCCATAAGTGCAACGGATGCAATCTGTCCGCTCGTGATCTTAGAGCCTTCCCGATTCGGGAAATTCCTGGTGGAATGACGAATACTTAAGCCACGGTTCGCTGGCACATCCCCCGCGCCAAAGCAAGGTCCACAAAACGCAGTCCGAAGAGTTGCTCCTGTTGCCATCAAATCGGCTACTGCTCCATTTTTTACAAGCTCCATATAAATTGGTTGACTTGCTGGATACACACTTAACGAGAACTCGTCTGCACCAATGTATTTTCCGCGCAAGATATCCGCAGCATCACAAATATTTTCGAAACCACCGCCTGCACATCCCGCAATTACACCTTGTTCCACATAGAGTCTTCCATTTCTGACCTTGTCTTTTAAGGTGTACTCTACGTTGTTGTTATCTAGGCTAATCCGCGCTTTTTTCTCTACTTCATCTAGGATATCCATCAGATTTTCATTGAGCGCTTCAATCGTATAAACATTACTTGGATGAAATGGCATGGCAATCATTGGCTTTACTTGTGACAAATCCACATAAATCATACCCTCATAATAGGCAATATCTTGTGGCTTCATTTCTTTGTAAGCCTCTGGACGTTGATGGATTTCATAGAATTCCTTTACCTTGTCATCAGTCCTCCAAATCGAAGATAAACAAGTGGTCTCGGTTGTCATAACATCTACACCAATTCGGTAATCCACACTAAGAGAATCAATTCCATCCCCAATAAATTCCATTACCTTATTATTGACATAGCCATTTGCAAACACTGCACCAATAATCGCAAGTGCTATATCTTGAGGCCCTACTCCCTTTTTCGGCGCTCCCGTTAGATATACACCAATCACATCCGGACGATTCACATCATAGGTTTTGGATAAAAGCTGCTTCACAAGCTCTGGTCCGCCCTCTCCAATTGCCATTGTACCAAGTGCACCATATCGGGTATGGCTATCTGAGCCAAGAATCATACTACCACACTCTGCCAGCATCTCTCTGGCAAATTGATGAATTACTGCTTGATGGGGTGGTACATAGATACCGCCATATTTTTTCGCACAGGAAAGACCAAACATGTGGTCATCCTCATTGATGGTGCCCCCAACTGCACAAAGACTGTTGTGGCAATTCGTTAATACATAGGGCACCGGAAATTTTGTAAGACCAGAGGCTCTTGCAGTCTGTATAATTCCAACAAATGTGATATCATGGGAGGTCAGCTTATCAAAGGTTAGTGTAAGCTTTTCCGCATTTCCAGAAGTATTGTGTGCACGAAGTATCTCATATGCCATGGTTCCACCACGTGCGGCTTCTTTATTTATGTCTTTCAGGCCGTAACGTGCCGAAAGAATTGCTTGTGTTTCATTTGTTTCTTCCACAATTTCGGTACCATTGATCAGATAGGCACCTTTTTCAAATAACTTAACCATAGAACCTCCTAAAATGTAAAAATTAACCTGTCTACTTACATATGAATCTTATTATAATGAAAAGATGCTAAAAAATCAAATGCTTTTTCATGGTAACGCGAAAAAGACGTTTTTAGAAAAGACCTGTAATCATCCCTTCAGAATCAAGATCAATTCGTTCAGCTGTTGGAACCCTTGGAAGTCCAGGCATGGTCATGACGGTACCCGTAATTGCAACAACAAATCCTGCGCCTGCCGAAACATATACCTCTCGGACATTAACATCAAACCCCTCAGGTCTTCCAAGCAAAGTAGGATCATCCGATAAGGAATACTGATTTTTTGCGATGCATACTGGCATATTAGAAAAGCCCATGCCTTCAATTTTTGCAATTGCTTTTGCTGCTGCCTGAGAATACGTAACGCCCTTTGCTCCATAAATCTGAGTACAAATCGTTGCAATTTTCTCCTTTAGAGAAGCCTCCTCAACATATAGAGGGGTAAAATTGCTTTCCTTCTCCGCAATGGTACGAATAACCTGCTCTGCCAGCGCAATACCTCCCTCACCGCCGTGCTCCCATACCTCAGATAAAGCAAATGCACAGCCTCTTTCTTCGCAAAATTCTTTTACAAAGGCAAGCTCTGCTTCGGTATCCGTTATAAACTTATTCAGGGTAACAACACATGGAACCTTGTAGGTCTGCATGTTCTCAATGTGTTTTTCTAAATTGACAATTCCAGCCTTTAGCGCTTTCATATTCTCTTCGGACAGATTCTTTTTATCTACACCTCCGTTATACTTTAAGGCGCGTATCGTGGCTACCAGAACAATCGCATCTGGCTTAAGTCCAGCCATGCGACACTTGATATCCAAAAATTTTTCTGCTCCAAGATCCGCTCCAAAACCAGCCTCCGTTATTACATAATCTGCCAATTTAAGAGCTGTTTTGGTTGCTCGCACACTATTGCAGCCATGCGCAATATTTGCAAACGGTCCTCCATGCACGATTGCTGGCGTATGCTCTAGCGTTTGGATTAGGTTTGGCTTGATCGCATCCTTTAAAAGTGCAGCCATTGCCCCAGTTGCATGAAGATCCTCCGCAGTCACAGGTTCTCCCAAACGATTGTATGCCACAATAATCTTTGCCAGACGTTTTTTTAAGTCATGACTATCCTCTGCCAAACAAAGAATTGCCATAATTTCAGAAGCTACCGTTATGATAAAGTGATCTTCACGCACTACGCCATCCATCTTACCGCCCATTCCGATTACAATGTTACGCAGCGCACGATCGTTCATATCCACACAGCGCTTCCAAACAATCTGCTTTGGATCAATATTAAGAGAGTTTCCTTGTTGGAGATGATTATCAAGCATAGCAGCCAGCAAATTATTGGCGGAAGTAATTGCATGAAAATCACCCGTAAAATGAAGGTTCAAGTCCTCCATCGGAACTACCTGAGCATAGCCCCCGCCAGCCGCTCCGCCCTTCACGCCAAAGCAAGGTCCAAGGGATGGCTCCCGCAGTGCGATGACCGCTTTCTTATTTAAAAGACCAAAGGCCTGTCCAAGCCCTACCGTTGTTGTTGTTTTTCCTTCTCCCGCAGGTGTTGGATTGATTGCCGTTACTAAAATAAGCTTTCCATCTGGATGATTTTTTACCTTTTCATAGAGCTCATCCGACAGCTTAGCTTTATATTTTCCATAAAACTCCAAATCATCCTCGGCTATTTCAAGAAGCGCTGCAACCTCTTTGACGGGCTTAAGGGTTGCCTCCTGTGCAATTTGAATATCTGTTTTCATTACCGTACCTCCTATTATTCTCACAATACATCCATTATACCCTAAAGTGTCCTTGGGTGAAATACACCAGCTACAATTTTTTCTAATAAGTTTTATTTCTATCAGTAATATTTGTCAGGATGATAAAAATGAGGTATACTAGGTTCCAGAAAATATACAAAAGGATGACATCATTATGAGTAACTACCCATCAAATTTCGCAAAACTAATCCTCGAAATCTGCGAGGAGGAAGCAATCCGTTGTGTACCACTTTCTGATTATTGGGCATTTCATTTAAGTCGTGCCAAACAGAGCGTTTCAATTTATGGTTATCAATTTCCGATTAATCAAGCCTCTGCAGCCTCGATTTGTTCGGACAAAAGCACAGCTTCTGAAATTCTTACCAAACATTCCATTCCCTGCGTGCTGCATACTTGCTTTATGTCTCCTCTATACCCTGACTATTTGCCAGCGCGTGGCAACTGGGTAAAAATTGAGGAGCTTTTATTAAAACACACTGCCATCGTGTTAAAGGATAACCAAGGAACCGGCGGCGATTTGGTTTATCAAGTAAAGACTCAAAAGGAAGCAGAATATGCTTCTCAAATTATCTTTTCAAAAGCATCTACTATGGCAGCGTGCCCCTACTATCCCATTGAAGAAGAGTACCGCGTTATTGTACTAAATGGACAGGTGAAGCTGATTTACTCCAAATTGCGCCCTACCTTGATCGGGGATGGTTTCTCTACCATTTTAGAACTCTTAACAAAGGCGATTTCAAACAATATGCTTTCCCCGGATGCCCTACACTATGTACGTGAAATTGACCCCTCCCTCGTATTAGAAGAAAACGCTACCCTTCCACTCCACTGGAAGCATAATCTGGGACAGGGAGCATCGGCCCATATTGTGGAAAATGATACTCTTTTTGAAGCATTAGGAGCGCTCGCCTTAGCAGCGGCAAACTGCCTTTCCATTTCTTTTGCCTCAATAGATATTATTGCTACAGAGCAATCTTATCTTATACTAGAGGTAAACAGTGGTGTTATGATGGAACACTTTTCTGATGAAAATGAAACGCACCGTACAATCGCAAAGGAAATTTATCGTGAGGCAATACTGGCCTCATTTCAACCAAATTAGAATCGTTTAAACCTCAAAAA
>JASKJZ010000184.1 GCA_030154385.1 Clostridiales bacterium | reverse complement strand
AAAGCGGTGCCAAACCAGTTATCATACTCACAAAAGCGGATCTGGCAGAAGAGGTAGAGCAGAAAATAGAAATGGTCTGTCAAATTGCAAGGGGGGCAAAGGTGTGTCCTGTAAGTGCGGTAACGGGTGAGGGAATGGAGCGTTTGAATGAGTATTTGCAGCCGGAAAAAACGATTGTGTTTCTTGGTTCCTCCGGTGTTGGGAAATCAACGCTCACCAATTACTTGCTGGGAGAAGAGGTTGTAGAGACAGGCGGAATCCGGGAAAACGATTCCAAAGGACATCATACGACGACGCACCGACAGTTATTTATTTTACAAAATGGTGCTAGGATAATCGATACACCAGGGATGCGAGAGCTTGGTGTGTGGGTTGTGGAAGAAGGGATGGAAAGCGGCTTTGCAGATATTGTAGAGTTAGCAAAACAATGTAAATTTAACAATTGCACCCATACAAAAGAGCAGGGCTGTGCAATCCTGGATGCCTTGCAGGAGGGAGCACTTTCCCTGCCAAGATGGAATAACTATCGAAAGCTTTTGAGGGAATCAAAATTTCAACAGGAAAAAGAGAATCGAAGCAAAAAAAGTGAACGAAAGCTGCATAATAGGAAAACGAAAAAGAGCGCTCACTCAAAGGGTCAAATACAGAAGGAAGAATGGGAGAAGGAATGGTATGGAAATTGAACGATTGCATGAAAAATATATGGACCAGGCACTTATAGTAGCAAAAGAGCAGTATCAAGCTGCCTGTGATCAAAATAAGGAAATGCCCGACTATCATTTTACAAGTGAGATAAGGGAGCTGCTCACCAATTTATTTCAAAGGAAATGTGGAGTAGTCGCAAAGGAAGGTGAGAAATTAATCGGATATATGGCATTTTATAGTCCAATTGATGGTTTTTTTGGAAACTGCAAGGGCGCGTTTTCTCCGCTTGGCGGCAGTGGATATCCAGTTCATAACCGACAAAAGACGGCATCTAAAATGTTAGCAGCTGCGATGGATATTCTGGTAAAGGAAGAGGGAGTCACAAGCGTTGCATTAAGTCAATATGCGAATGATCGGGAAGTAGAAGAAGCACTTGTGCTAAATGGTTTTGGCATCCGTTGCAGCGATGCAATCATGAAATTGGAGGAGCTTGGGACAAGAAAAACCAAGCATCCAATGATTATAGAGAAAGAGCATCAATTTAAAGAGCATCAATATAAGGAGCTTAGAAAGGATCAGAAAAAACTTGTTCTTGCGCTGCGAAGGGAGCTAATCATGCACTTATGGAAAACGCCTGTGTACTTTCCAACACCCTTCGGAGACGATATGGAGTGGACACTTAGAGATGACCTTCGCGTTTTTGCTGCTTATGATAACGATACGATCATTGGATTTATGTCGATTCAGGACGAAGGCGAAACCTTTCTTAGCAATGCAAATGATGTGGTTAATATCTGCGGCGCTTATGTGAAAGAGGAGTATCGGGGTAGTCAGGTTGCAGATGAATTGCTTTATTATGTGTGCGACGTCTGTCAAAAGGAAGGAAAAAAGTATTTAGGGGTTGATTGTGAAACACTGAATCCCAATGCACGATACTTCTGGGCGAAGCATTTTAAAAATTATACATACAGCTATCACAGAAGAATCGATGAACGGGTAATTGGTTATGATTTATATTTGGAAAAGGAGCAGGGAGCAAGATGAGAAACTTAATGATACGACCAGAAAGAGAAGAAGATTATTTTAACGCAGAATATATGACAAAAAAAGCCTTTTGGAATCTTCATGTACCAGGCTGCAGTGAGCACTATTTGGTTCATTTGCTTAGAAGAAGTGACGACTACATAGAAGAGCTGAGCCGGGTTGCCACATTAGATGAAATGATAGTTGGAGCTATTTATTATTCAAAAGCATATATTCTGGAGGGGGCTAGGAAAACGGAGATATTAACCTTTGGACCGTTATGCGTAGACCCCGAATACCAGAATAGAGGCATAGGTGGCAGACTGCTCGAAGTAACGATACAGGAAGCAAGAGAAAAAGGGTTTAAGGGAATCGTTATTTTTGGGGAACCTGGATATTATCCAAGGAATGGATTTAAAACCTCCGACCATTTTGGTATTACCACCAAGGAAGGAAAAAATTTTGATGCATTTATGGGATACGAGATTGTGTCAAATGCTTTTGATGGGATTCGGGGAAGCTTTTATGAATCTGAAATTTTTGATCAGTTAGATTCCAATCAAGTAGAGGCTTATGATAAAAAATTTCCCTATATGGAGAAACGAAAGCTTCCTGGACAGTGGGCGTGAAGGGCTGAATTACTTGCTTTTCAATAATAAGTAAAAACCAAGATAAAGCTCGTTTGCAATAATAAAAAGACCAGGGATCATTTTTATATCAGGAACCAATATAGACATTAGTACACCAATTAGTGAAAGCAGACCCCAAATGGAGAGATAGCGGGGTAGCTGCTTCGTAGTATAGAGCAAGGAATAAAATAAAATGCCAGCAAATGTAAAGAGGATGGGATATAGATAGTCAAAAAAGCTGGAACGGGATAAAGATAAGAAGGTTATCAATATTGTTTTTTGTTTGGCATCAAGCCCTGTATTATGAATGCTCAGCAAAGATAGAATTGGTAAAAAGGCAGCTCCGATGCAAAAACTCGCTTCGATACTTCTTGTAATAAGATAGGTGGTAGATAAAGCGGGTTTTTGTATTTTTAACATATGGTAAAAGGAGATTGCAATAATAATGACACCAAAAGCATTGATAAATTCGAATATGTTGCCAATAATAAGCAGATTTAAGTTACGTTCCAGTGCTTGCACAAGAGTTTGCGACTCCAATGCTTTTTGAATGAGCAGTCCGCCTACAATACTTGTAATCATACAAATAATATACATGGTTCCAGCGGCTCGTGCATAGACACGATGTTTTTCTTTGTTTATCGGCATAATTGTGGGTATCCTTTCTTGTTATTTATACGATTATAAAGTATACTATACAGTACAGTGTAGATTACGTCAAGTATAAACTACACTGAATAGTATAGTTTATGGAGAAGATATGAGTCGAGAGAGAAAATTATCGTTGAACAAAAGAGCCGCTATTTTAGAGAGTGCCATTGACATCTTTAGCGAAAAAGGATTTGAAGGAGCCAGCATGGATAAAATTGCAGAACAGGCAAAGGTATCGAAAATTACAATTTATAAGCATTTTCAGAATAAGGAATCCCTATTTCTTGCAATTGTTTCCGAATATTTAGTTGAAAATAAAAAGTCGAAGCCGGTTACTTATTCCCCCGAACAAGCAATTGAGACTCAGTTGGCGGTTTTTATCGAAGCAGAACTATATCGAGTCACGGATTCAAAACAGCGTGGACTTTCAAGACTTCTGACTTCTGTATATTTATATCATGCCGAGTTAGTAAAGGACACAATGCAGCAGCATCCTTTCTTTAGGGATTTTATGGTATGGCTTGGGGATGCAAAAAAGGATGGAAAATTAGAAATTCCCTCTGAGTTTTTAGCTGCGCAAATGTTTTATGGTTTAATTCATGGCTGTTTGACTTGGAATGCCTTGTTGACAGATGGCGCTTCCTTAGTGCAAACAGATCAAATTATGGACGAGATAATCGCAGTCTTTCTTTCCCGCTATGGAACAAATGGATGACCTCTGCTATAATAGTAGCATTATAGCAGACAAGCAAACGGAAGAATACGACCGATTTGGAGAGGAAGAGGAACCTATGATAAAGCTAAATGATTATCTATATTCGGGAGATACGGTGCTTAAGATCTTACAGCGCTACATTGATGATTTAAAAATATCTGCAAAAGAAACCGACAATCCAATTGATCTGGTACACAGCAATTTTTTGATACAGATCCAGGAGCTTTTAAAGCACAATGAATTTTTGACGTCCCAATCACAGAGAATGCGGGAGTTTTATAAGCTCATGGCAAATGATTATCCATTTCTTGCTTTTACCTTCAAGGGGCGAATCAAATCACTGATTCGAGCGGAAGAAAAATTCAACGGCTATATTGTAGAATATATTCACGATTATTACAGTAAATATGGCAAGTATCCCACGCTTCCAGAATTAAAAAATTGTGTCAGCTGCTTCCGTGATCTAATTGCCTACCGAATCGTCGTATCTCTTCCCAAGTGCCATCTAAAGGAAGGGGATAGCCGGGAAGAGGTGGAGCTAACGTATCTGTATGATATTGCGAATAAGCTGCCAAATTTTCTGGAAGAAAGAGGATTTTCCGCAGAAATCTCTCCCCCAATCGGAGAGAAGCAATCTCCTTTGTTAAAGAGCAGTGTAAGCCCCTATTATAAGGATTATATTGTCAATGCCAAAGCAGAGGGCTATCGTTCGCTTCATATTACCTTTTATGATAATCTTGCCCGCTGTTATATCGAGGTGCAGCTTCGGACAAAGGAGATGGATGATTTTGCGGAGATTGGTCCAGCCAACCATTTCGGTTATGAGGAGCAGCAAAAAAGTGAACGGGCAAGAAGAAGTAAAATACCAAAGGGAGCATATATCTATTTTGATGAAGCCTATGAGCGAGGAATCGCCTTGCAGCAGCTAGAGCTTGCAAAGCTTGACGTTAATATGTTCTCAGCGGTCAACAATTCATTAATAAACGACGGCTGTGGCTTGTATCGTGGCAGAGTCATCCTTCCTTACGAGCATCTTTCGAGATTTCAAAATGACCTGATCGATTGACAAAACGAAGGAAATAGGAAAAAAGGAATATAAGGAAAGGAATACAAGGAACCATGGAACTTTATTACTATAGTCAGCTAAACAAGCCGGAGCAAAAAATTTATCAAATCATTCGGAGCGGTCTTACAGCACTGTCACCAAGCTTTGCAGTACCAAGAGTAGATGGAGCGATCTTAAGTGAGCTGTTTTTTAAAGTGAAACTGGATGATCCAGCACTTTTTTATATCACAACCTTTACCTATTCGTTTTATCCAGACTCCACCATGATAAAATTAGAGCCAGTCTATTTATATAAGAAGAATACAATAAAAGAACATCAAGTGGCGATGCGGGCACGGGTGGAAAAGCTTGCACGCATGGTACGGGACAAAACGGATTTTGAAAAGGAGCAATATATTCATGATTTTATCTGTGAAAAGGTAACCTATGATAAATTAAAAAAGCAATACTCCCACGAAATCATCGGGCCGTTGGGTCAGGGCGTGGGAGTTTGTGAGGGAATCGCTAAGACCGTGAAGATTTTATGCGATGCCTTGTCGCTTCCTTGTGTGATTGCAATTTCAGAAAATAATCCAGAAAAAAAAATCAAATATCGTCATGCCTGGAATGTGATAAAGATAAATGGTGCATGGTATCATCTGGACGCTACCTTTGATAATACCTTAAGTAAGGGGGAACTTCGATACGATTATTTTAATCTAGAGGATAAGAGCATTTTCAAAGATCATGAGCCAGTGATATACAAAGTGCCTATGTGCAATCAGGGCGAGCATTTCTTTTATCGCGAGAAGAAGCTTTCGTTTACAAAGCAGGAGGATGTAGCAAAGCGTTGCCAGCAAGCAATCAAAAAGGGAAAAACATTCACTTTTCATTGGAGGGGTTCCTATCTTACCAAGCAGGTGACAGAAGAACTGCTTCAGATTATCAGCAAAGCAGCGAGTGAAAAAAATCAACA
>JASKJZ010000183.1 GCA_030154385.1 Clostridiales bacterium | reverse complement strand
ATTACATCACAGTCGCATCTTTCAATTGGTTGAATTTTTTTTGCCATATTTATATCACCTCCTTATCATTCAATTGAACACTTGAATAAGCTTTCATATATATTATAAACCTCAATTCTCCGTGTGTCAATAAAAACATATGAGTAGATAGTGTCAAGATATTGTAGGTTAATTTTTATAGACAACCCCCTAAAATGTTTAAAATCAAGACTTTCGTAAACTTTTAAACTTTAAATTATATTTTCATATTTAATTGATTTTAATATCTTATACATTGGCGTTACTTTTCCAATATTGATTTCACTGCAATAACTCCTGTAAAAAACTAGCAATGCGCACATTGAAAACTCCGCTTAACCCTTGATAATACTGAGTTTCAAGGCTATTTTATGCTATAATGACTATAGAAAATATCAACAAAAATAGCATAAAAAGGTGAGGCGCAAAATGTTCAGAGCAAACAACAACCATAACCAGCAAACCCTGTCGGACAGCACCCAGTGGATGAACACCAAAATCCGTGAAAAACTTGAAAAATCCTGGGCGCCCATCTTCTACGAACACGTATTTTGCAAGATAGATGAAGAACCCTTTGCCGTCCTGTATGGCACCACCGGCAAACCCAACTTTCCTGTAAACATCCTCCTGTCCCTGGAATATATCAAACACATGAAATGCTGCAGCGATTTGGAACTTCTTGACTATTTCTATTTCGATTACCTAGTAAACTATGCTGTCGGCATCAGGACACTTGGGGAAATGAACCTTGCCGAAAGAACCCTCTACTATTTCAGAGAAAGAGTCTATCAGTACTGTCTGGAGAACCCCGGTAAGGACGATCTCTTATTCGGCCAGTTCATCAAACTGCTTCACAACTTTTCCGAAAAAACCGGAATAACGCTGGAGGAACAAAGGACAGACACCACACTTTTCATGAGCAACATCAAGAAGGCCGGGCGGATGTCGCTGGCTTATGACGTACTGGTCAAGGCCGTCAATGCGATACCTAAAGAGAAGCGTACAGAAGCGCTTTCCAAAGCGCTGGAGCCCGACTTCAAAACCGATGTCCTCTATCGCACCAAAGCACAGGAAGGGGACAGCAGACTCACGCTGCTTTTAAACCTTTGTAAGGAAGCGCTTTCTATATTGGAAGTAGAGCCTGGAATGCAGGAGTCGGAAGAAGCGAGGATTCTCAAACGTTTTCTGGCCGAACAATCCACAACCGAAGCCGGAAGCGAAAAACTTATCCCTAAGCCCAAGAAGGAAATCTCCTCCGGCTCCCTCCAGTCAGCATATGATGAAGATGCCACCTATCGCCGGAAAGGGAATGTGAGCCAAAGCGGTTATGTGCTGGAAATATCCGAAACCTGTGACAAGCAAAACCCCTTTCAGCTCATCACCGATTACACCGTCGCCCCCAACAACACCAGCGACGTAGAAATCCTGCAGGACCGTCTCAAGAAAATCCGTGAAAACACTGGTTGTACCGACATGTATGTGGATGGGGGCTTCCACTCTGAAGATGTCCATCAAACCGCAGCGGAAAACGGAATAAAAATTCACCTGACCAACATGAGCGGAACGGAGCCTACAAAGAAAATTCCCGTAACCGAATTTGACATAGATGAAACTACCGATGTGATTAATAAATGCCCGGGAGGTCACATTCCCACCCGTGCCGGAGTGAGCGGTGGACAAACGGTAGCTCACTTTCCTCGTGAAGCCTGTGCCAACTGTGAGTTTGGTGAACAATGCTACAGTAAAAAGCAAACCAAGGACTGCGTCGTCCGCATCAGCCTCAAGGCAGTGAATACCAGCCGGGAACGCGAAAAAATGAAATCAAACAAAAAAGAGAATACCGGCAAGCGCGCAGGAATCGAAGGGAGCAATTCCGCGTTGAAGCGTGCGGGTCTGGACAAGCTTAATGTCCGTGGAAAAGCAAAAAGCACGGTAGTATGTGGATTGAAAGTAACTGTGCAAAACATCAAGCGGTTTATCAAATACTTGCAAGGCGGTTATAAACCAAAATATTCCAATGAACCGTCGAACGGGATACCTATGCCCATTTTTAGCTGAAAGGAGTAAAAAGCCAAGGAAACAGGCATAGTCAAGGTGGTTTTTAAGTAAAATACAACGCATAAGCGTATATCACCCATCGAAATTTCCCTTAAATTGGTTGCAGTGTTAAGTTGTCAAGGTTTAATGAGGTGTTTTTTTGTGGTTTATGCAGTGAAATCAATATTTAATATTGTTATATTATTTATTCTTTCTCGTGAAGAATTATTTATTCTTTTAATTGTTTCTTTTATCTTCTTTTTATTTAATCTAAATGTTTCAATATCTTCCTTGTATATACTTATTTCCCTTAAATTACCTCCATTCCTGCTAAATACCCTTAGCTTTGCCATTATCTTTAATCCCTCTTTACTCCATCCTAATGGCCTACTGCTTAATCTCGCTGATAATACATGGCTTATATGCCCTTCTGCACTGCATCCTATTACATCCTCGTCCTCTTTATATATTACTATCCCTTCCCAGTTATTTAATATATATCTCCTTGCTTCTTTTGCTCTCTCCTTTGTTTTTCCTTTCTACTACCCATCCCTTTTTCCTTTTTTCATCTTCTTTAATCGTTTTATCTAATTCTTCTAAAAAGTCCTTTATTATGTTTGCTCCTAATTCATCAGTCATTTTTTTAACTACATCAACAAGTTTTGTTAAATCCTATTCTTTTGATATAGTTTCTTCTCTAGATCAAATTATTTATAGTACCTGTTCCATACCAACCAACCCGTCCCTTTCGTGGTAGTCGATACGTTCCTGGACAATAAAAACAACGAAAATTACAAGATATCAATGTGTTCGCCTGCAAGTGCCTTGTTCATGCTTCTTACCGCGCAAAACTTCCCGCACATGGAGCATGTATCTTCATACTCAGGCTTTCTTTCAGCACGAATTCTTTTTGCTGTTTCAGGATCTATTGCGCATTTCCACTGTGTCTCCCAGTCAAACGTTCTTCTTGCGTCTGCCATTCTGTCGTCAATTTCTCTTGCTCCTCTTACGCCTTTGGCAATATCCGCCGCATGGGCAGCAATTTTCATAGCAATGATACCCTGCTTTACATCTTCCAAATTGGGCAGCGCCAAGTGTTCAGCAGGTGTCACATAGCATAAAAATGACGCTCCTGCTGATGCTGCAACAGCACCTCCGATTGCAGCCGTAATATGGTCATAACCCGGCGCGATATCCGTCACCAATGGCCCTAATACATAAAAGGGTGCCCCATTACAGATTGTCTGCTGGATTTTCATATTGGCTTCAATCTGATCAATCGGCATATGGCCAGGTCCCTCAACCATTACCTGCACATCTTTTTCCCAGGCTCTTTTAGTAAGCTCGCCAAGTCGGACAAGCTCCTCAATCTGGCATACATCTGAAGCATCCGCAAGGCATCCCGGTCTGCAGGCATCTCCCAATGATATTGTCACATCATATTCACGGCATATATCAAGAATTTCATCGTAGTATTCATAGAACGGATTTTCTTCACCTGTCATACACATCCATGCAAATACAAGAGAGCCACCTCTGGAAACGATATTCATTTTTCTTTTATGTTTTTTTATCTGTTCTATGGTTTTTCTTGTAATACCGCAGTGCAATGTGACAAAATCTACCCCGTCCTCGGCATGAAGCCTTACCACATCAATAAAGTCCCTTGCCGTAAGGGTGTCCAAATCTCTCTGATAGTGAATAACGGCATCATATACCGGCACAGTCCCTATCATAACCGGGCATTCCGATGTCAGCTTTCTCCGGAAAGGAATAGTGTTTCCATGAGAAGACAAATCCATGATTGCATGGGCGCCCATACTGACGGCTTCCATCACTTTTTTCATTTCCATGTCATAATTATTACAATCTCTTGAGACTCCCAGGTTCACATTAATCTTTGTCTTTAACATTGAGCCAACTCCCTGAGGATCAAGGCATTTATGATTTTTATTTGCACATATTACCACTTTGCCGGATGCGACAAGCGGCAGCAGTTCCTCAACCGTCATCAGCTCTTTTTCAGCTACTTTTTTTAGTTCCTCAGTAATAATTCCTTTTCTTGCGGCTTCCATTTGGGTTGCATATTCCCTCATTACCATCTTTCCTCCTCGTAGTATTCCATATGTAATATTCCACCTGCTGTTAGCATCAATAATCATGTTTCAGCTCGCGCATAATATTAACATGATATTAAAAAATAAATAAAAACTGCATATACACCAACGAAGGCATATATGCAGTAATCCTGTCTAATTATTTCTAATTATTTCCCTACGTTGGCATTACCCAAATCAGGTTATAAGGGTCTAAGCATACAGCTTACTCTCAGCCTGCTTACAGCAAGCTCCCCTTTATATTCACTTTAACTATATTATAATTATACTACAGCACAACAAAAAAATGCAATCTTTAATTTCTGCTCTTTTTTCGTATTGAACAGGATCATGAGATGAAATGAATTGGCCGATCTTTTTAATTTCCGTCTGTTGGAGAAAGCAAATGAGGTAGCAGAACTCAATAGCAGCCGCGTAAGATCTTCCAAAGCCACACTTTACCTACAATAACATCAGCATTATTGTGTTGAGGATTTTTACGGCACATTTCATATAATTAAACGTTATGGTCCGCCTTTGGTTGGATTAAAGAAATTAAGTTGTATATTCTAACATCCGTATTTAACCACCTTGTTATAATTATACAGAAAAAATGTTTTTTTATAAAACAAGTATGCCGCCAATTAAGAAGGTTTCCTCCTCAACTGGCGGCAATCTTATTACAATCTTATAGATTCACTTCTATTTCTAATCCCGACTTAAACTCTACCACTAGCCTGTCATCATATACAATCACTTTTTCAATCAGTTTTCTGACCAGTTTATCATCGAACTCCGTAATATCACCGGTTTGCGTGTTAAGGAAGTCCGTCATTTCAGCAATCCGATCCCTTTTATCTTGACGGAGAGCGTTTCTCGAAAGGGTTTCTTGCCTTAGATCACGTAGTCGGTAAATCTCGTTGACAATATTATCGTATGCTTCCTTTGAATTTGCCTTTTGGATCAAATCGGTTTGGAGTTCTTCCAGCCTTTTATCAATATCTGCCGTACTCTCATCCAAATCCTCGCTTAATACGGTTTCAATATTCTTCTTCAGTATGG
Source organism: Clostridiales bacterium (assembly GCA_030154385.1). The sequence continues at coordinate 496 of JASKJZ010000183.1, read as the reverse complement.
CCAGAAAAGAGTTTTTTCCGCTGACTGCTACATTGATGGCTTCTAAAATTTTCTCTTTAAGCGTATCTTCAAGTATAGTGGAAGCGGTACAAAACAAACCGGTATTTTCTAATCGGCTAACACATCTCCATACAATTGATTTCTTTCCTCGGTTATTCCAATGAACCCTGCGGAATATTTCATGACACTTGCCGCAAAAGACCATCTGTGATAAAGGATGATTATTGCTGTAATTTCTCTTCTTTCCGTTCTTACTTATATGCACACATCTTCTTTTAACAAGCTGTTCCTGAACCTGCATAAAAATTTCACGCGGGATTATAGGGTCATGGCTGTTTTCAACATAGTATTGTGGAACTATCCCGTTATTGGGTACCCTTTTCTTTGATAAAAAATCTACTGTATAGGTTTTCTGTAACAGCGCATCACCGATATATTTTTCATTCCTCAAAATCTTATTGATGGTACTGGTATGCCATCTGGGATTGCCTGCACC
>JASKJZ010000182.1 GCA_030154385.1 Clostridiales bacterium | reverse complement strand
GTCGGTTTCACTCCCGTCACCAGACGAATATCCCCGGCGACCTTTTCTGCAATTTTTCTTACGCCTAAAAAAGCAGTGTCCTCCACACAAAAGTCTGCGACCTTGCTATCCTTATATAACTGAAACATCATTTCTCTCTTCCTTTCCCTATTAGAAGGGGTACAGATTTCACAAAATCTGTACCCCTGTAAACCGTTTACTCTAATCGTAGGATTACATGTTCTGCTTTTGTTCCCGTTAATTTTTCACTACGACTATCGGGTTGCGAACCGCCTATGTATAGATCGTATATTCCTGCTTGCAGCACAAATTTTCCCTCTTTATCATATCGCATAAAATCCTCTGGTTTTAAGTGAAGCGTAACTTTGGCACTCTCCTTTGGTTGTAAGGGAACTTTTTTTATCGCTTTTAGCTGAGGATTTGGTGCATCCGGCTGTCTGGAACCAATGTATACTTGTACCGTCTCGGTTCCTTCCCGTTCCCCGATATTGGTAACCGTCGCCAAAATTTCAACTCCCTCGACTGGATGTAGGGTTTCTAAGGACAAGGAGACATCACGGTACGCATACTCCGTATATGACAGTCCATACCCAAACGGATACAGCGCCTCCTGCTTCATATAGCGGTATGTCCTGCCCTTCATTGCATAATCTTCAAAATCAGGAAGCTCTTCGGTGCTATAGTAAAATGTGATTGGAAGTTTTCCTTCTGGATTTGTTTTTCCAAATAGAACATTTGCAATCGCTTTTCCACCCTGTGCTCCAGGATACCAGCCCTGCAAGATCGCATCCAAATGCTCCTCTTCCCAAGATAGATCCATTGCGCTTCCACTCAACAAAACTAAGATTACTGGTTTGTTGCTTTCCTTTGCGACTTTAATAATCTCATGCTGTAGACCGGGCAATTTTAAATTCGGTTTATCTCCACTGCCATATTCATTTCCCGTATCTCCCTCTTCGCCCTCTAAGGTAGCATCGAGTCCCATAACCGCTATGATTACATCACTCGCCTCGCAAATCCCCTGCACTTCAGATTTCCGATCATTTTGCTGTGCAAGTCCAGAGGTACGATCCTTATATAGATGACAGCCCTGTGAATACAAGATGCGTACCTCTTCTCCTACATAATCTTGAATTCCTTCCAATACGGTTACGTAGCGAGAAGCTGTGCCTTCATAGTTGCCCACAAGAGCTGCACGGCTATCCGCATTTGGTCCAATCACTCCAATAGTCCTAACTGCCTCCTTTTTCAGAGGCAAAATTCCTTTTTTATTTTTTAACAGAACCACCGAACGCTCGGAAACCGTTTCATTTAGCATTCGCATCTCAAGGGAATCCACCGCCGTATAAGGTATTTGATCGTATGGATTATCTCCCCTTCGGTCGAATACACCAAGCTTCATCCGTGAAGTAAAGAGGGAAATCACAGCCTCATCCAACCGTTTTTCCTCTACAAGCCCCTCCTTTACCGCTTGTGTTAAATAGATAAAGAGATTCCCGCAGTTTAAATCACAGCCGCTGTTCATGGCCAGTGAGACTGCCTCCAAGGCACTATTTACAACATGATGTCCTTCATAAAAATCCTTGATTGCCCAACAGTCTGAAGTCACATGTCCCGTAAAGCCCCATTCCTTTCGCAGAATATCCATCAAAAGACGTGAGCTTCCACAACACGGTTCTCCATTGGTTCGGTTATAGGCACCCATAACCGTTTCCACGCCCGCTTCCCTAACACAGGCTTCAAATGCAGGCAGATACGTTTCACGCAAATCTTGTTCGCTCACTCTTGCGTCAAATTCGTGTCTTACGCTTTCTGGCCCGCTATGTACGGCAAAATGCTTCGCACAAGCAGCTACCTTTAAGTAATTTTCATCGTGACCTTGTAATCCCTCAATATAGCGAACGCCTAGTCTGCTGGTCAGATAAGGATCTTCACCAAAGGTCTCGTGTCCTCTTCCCCATCTTGGATCACGGAAGATATTGACATTGGGTGCCCAAAAGGTAAGTCCCTTGTAAATATCCGTATCCTCCATTTCCTGCTGCATATTGAATTTAGCTCTGGCTTCCGTCGCAACGGCATCTCCCACACGCTCTAATAAATCTTCATCAAAGGTCGCTGCCATTCCAATGGCTTGTGGAAAGACGGTTGCGGTGCCCGCTCTTGCCACGCCGTGCAGTGCTTCATTCCACCAATTATAGGCTTTGATTCCAAGTCGTTCAATCGAAGGAGATTGGTACAAGGTCTGTGCCACCTTTTCCTCCAAACTCATTTTCGAAACCAATTCTTCCGCTCTTTTTCGATACTCTCTGATTTTATCTTGATTCTTTCTTAATTCCATCGTTTTCCTCTTATCTTTCCACGATCACGTTTTACGCCTACTTGCAAGCCTGATAGGAAAACTTCAAAAAATCAACATAAGAATCGGTCTCCCTTCCTTCCGAAGAGCCATACATTCCAAGCGTACAGCCAACAAAACCACCTGCTACCTCCGTTGAGAGCGTCGAAATATCGATTCCCTTTGCCAGACATTTCGTTTCGCCGCCCTCCTCGGTATAGAAAAATGCGGCGTTCTCATCCTCTCCTTTGATGATTAGAGTTATTGTCTCATTACTTACTTTTTCCGTCGCATGCACCGTCTGCCTTCCATCCGCTGTCTGTATCAGCTGCAGCATACCGTCCTTTACTTCTAGGCGAACATGATATTGATTATTTTGCATCAAAACCAATCCGGCTGCCTCGCACTCTTTTAAGGTACAAAATCTAGCCGTCGCACATGCTTCAAATGCATGATGTGATTGTCTAATCCCAAGATACGCCGTATTTCCTTGCTCCAATAAGTTGTCTGTATTTAAATAGAGCCGCAGCGCCTTTTCCTCTTTCACAAACTGATACATATGGTCACTTGGTTCCCGAAGCTGCAAAAATTCAAGTCCAAGACCAAGCTCCTTCTCCGCCATTGCAGCAAAATCGTATATTTTATTGTCTGCTGGCACAGTGTAGGGTACTTGCTTTCGATTGCTATAAGAAGCTGGATCCACTAATGGATTCCATTCCTCTAATCCAACCTCCACTTCATCCGTCAAAAGACCAATTCCTGGATTTATAACTGGCCATCCGTCCTCCCAGTCTACCTTTGCTAAAAAGGTTTCCCGTCCAAGATTAGTAAAGCCATCCTTTGGCCGCACCGCTAACATCACCATGTACCATGCACCATCTATGGCCTGTATCATGTCCGCATGCCCCACATATTGTACGGGATATTTTTTCCCTAAAAATCGATGTGTTATGATCGGATTGCAGAAATTATTTTCATATGGTCCTTCTATGTTTTTACTTCGGATGACACATACGCTATGATGCGAACCTGTGCCGCCTTCTGCATACAGGATGTAATAATATCCATCTTTTTTATAAAGATGGGGACCTTCTGGCCATACCACATCGCGAAGGGCACCATTCCATACAAAAAATGGTTCTCCCACCAGCTTCATTGTCGCCAAATCAAGCTTTTGAATCCATACATAGTTATCCCCATAGTATCTTGCACCATATGGATTTTCTCTGGTTCCGATATAGTAGCAGGTTCCATCCTCATCAAAAAATAAACTTGGGTCGATTCCGGGTGCCTGTTCTGCTCCCAGATAATACGGGTCTGACCATGGTCCCTCGGGATTTGTAGCTGTAATAATAAAATTGCCGCCACCCGTTATGTTCGTACAGATTATATAAAACACACCATCATGGTATCGAATCGTAGGTGCAAATAGTCCATGAGAAAGCCCTACACCCTTTAGCGGAAGCTGTGATTTACGATCCATGGCATTCCCAATCTGCTCCCAGTGTACCAAATCTTTACTGTGAAAAATCGGTAAGCCTGGAAAATAAGCAAAGGTGGAATTTACCAAATAATAATCGCCTGATACCGCACAAATCGACGGATCTGGATAAAATCCTGGTAAAATTGGATTAGTTGCTATCACTTTCATACATATCTCCTTATCATCGCAAAAAATTATATCGTTCAATGATAACATCTTACCTTGTTTAATGGATTTCTTCCTCTCGCTAGTTGCGAACCAGTTATCAATTATTGCTAAATTAATGCAAACCACGTAAGATTTCTATAATAAACCAATCCATGCTCTTTTTAATCGACTCGCACAATCTGGAATACAAGAAAGATTTAACTTACTTGTTGTTATATTGCTTCATCTATAAAAAAATGATCCCATCCATCGCGGTTGGGACCATTGTATATATCGTTATCCTATTATTTTAGCTCGCCATCTTATTAATAAATTCCACCATCCATCATATCGGTCTTATTCACAAAATCGATATGATATAACGTTTCCCAATGGTTGATATTTAAAGTACCCCTAGTGAGATGGATTGCCAAAAAACAGCAATTCTCATCTTGTTCATTGTTTGCCATATCATACCATTCAGAAAATGCAGAACGCAGTTTTTCCCTGATTTGCTCATTTTTTGGATCCAGCACCCAGCCAAGATTCTCTGCTCTTCCAATCGCGGTAAACATCTCTAAGCACCCTGCTACTGCTACCTCTTGATTTTGTTCAATCTGCAGCATTTTGTTCGACTTTGCATAGGTCACTGCATAAAAGGTACCGTCTTCATAGTAAGCATCAACACTTCGAACAACTGGTCGCGGTCTATCATCTGCGCCTTTATCTCTTGCAATTGTCGCAAGGGAAATAACATTGTCTTTCCCATTTCCAAATGTTTCTTCGAGTAACTTCATTCCTTCCTGATACTTGTCCATTTACTTATCCTCCCAGAAAAATATTTGCTGAATTCGAATATCCTTTTTTTAGAATACAACAAAAAACTACTTTTTTCCAGTACATTTTTTACCATCTTATAAATTCCTACAAATCCTTTATGCTCAGAACCTTTTTTTGTATCACATGCTTTTTACCTAACATATATGCGTTTTGCGGACAATAATTTACGCATCTCATACAACTAATACACTGGTTGTCTCCCATATTCCTATATTAGATATACTATCAGTCTAAGGGATACTTGTATTGTAAAAAATCAGCACTATTATTTAAAATATGCTGAAGTGTTAATTCCTTTTCAACCTGTTCCAATTCATGAAACGTCTTTCCAGAGAGTTTTTTGGTCGTTTTTATAAGATGTGATTGATCGTAGTAATAATTTTGTATCTGCTTTCTTCGTAATTCATCCTCCACATTTTTTCTGAATTTGAAGATTGTTCCATATGCTTTTGGTGTCAATCCAACCTGCTTTTTGAAAAATCGCTCCAGCGTACTGACTGAAATTCCAAAGCTTTTTGCCATACTATCAATATGCAAGGTCTCGCAATTACATTCGATATAAGTCGTCATATCACGAAGGCGCTTGTATTTTTCATCAAAAATGATATTTGTTTTAACACAATTATATAGCTGCTGCAGCCTCTCCTCATAATCCACCACTTGCCTACTGCGAATATACACCTCATATAATGCGGCATCCACATCCCCTACTTTGAGTATGCGCTCGTTTATCGCCTCTCCAGCTATGTGAAATACAGCAAGAAATCCGGCTGGCTTTAAGGCGATACCAATCTGGTCCAGCTGCGTTCCATACACTACATGCTTTGCCTCTGTAATCTGACCGATAATGGCAGCGTTTGGAACAACCACTTCTTTTCCCTCTTCGATGTGCATATAGGCCGCGCCATAGTTAAAAATAAGATTGATATGTCCAAGGGGCAT
>JASKJZ010000181.1 GCA_030154385.1 Clostridiales bacterium | reverse complement strand
TCTCTCCTCTTTTACGAGAATACAGAGTAATCCAACGAAGTGCAAGCGCTTGTCTTCTATCAGGTCTTACTTCGATAGGTACCTGATAAGTTGCTCCACCAATACGTCTTGCCTTTACTTCAAGTAGAGGCATGATATTGTTCATTGCTTCTTCGAAAGCTTCCACAGGATCCTTGCCAGTTTTTGCAGATACCTTGTCAAATGCTCCATATACAATCTTTTGAGCAACACCTTTTTTACCATCTAACATAATGTTGTTGATTAACTTAGTAACAACTTTGCTATTGTATAATGGATCTGCTAATACATCTCTTTTTTGAATATGTCCTTTACGTGGCACGTTACTTCCCTCCTTATTTAATATAAATAATTCATCGGTACTCACTGTAATTAAGTGTCTCGCACCTGATTTAATCTATCTTTTAAATACTAAAGTAAAAATTAATCCGGCACTTTCATTAATTAGTGAAAATACAAACTATTGAATAACAAAACGTAGTCTCGTTTTATTATTTAGCGGCTTTTGGTCTCTTAGCACCATACTTGGATCTAGCCTGTTTTCTATTCGCAACACCTGCGGTATCAAGGGTACCTCTGATGATGTGATAACGGGTACCTGGTAAGTCTTTTACCCTACCACCACGAATAAGAACAACGCTATGCTCCTGTAAGTTATGTCCTTCACCTGGGATATAACTTGTTACTTCGATACCGTTTGAAAGACGAACTCTGGCAATTTTACGAAGAGCGGAGTTAGGCTTCTTTGGAGTAGCAGTTCTAACTGCTGTACAAACACCTCTCTTTTGTGGAGAAGAAGTATCTGTAGACTTTTTGCTCAAAGAGTTAAAGCTCTTTTGAAGTGCTGGAGAAGTAGATTTTTTCTCTACTGTTTGTCTTCCTTTTCTTACTAATTGGTTAAAAGTTGGCATTAATTTTCACCTCCTGGTATATATTAACAACATGGTTTGCGCAATTTGCGCAATATAAAAGAGTACACATGGAATGCGTACTCTATCATTATATCATGGCTTTATTAATTGTCAATAACGATTTTTTCTTTTTTCGCCGAAATACCTCAATGGTGCTGATATACTTATCCACCATCAATACCACATAGCTTTCCTTGTATCTTGGAACCTTCCAAATCGTCAAAGGGAACATATGTGTTATGATAATATCGGAACACATGTCATCAATTCCAAAATACTTTCTTGCATTTCGCTCTGCCACAACGCCATGGGTAAATCCATGGGGCAAAAAGAACTCTTTTTTCCCCTCCCGGTTACTGTCATGCCAATCATATAAAAACAAATCATGAAGAAGACCTCCAACGGCACAAGCTTTCGCATTCAGGCCTAGGCGCTTTGCTGCCTTGTAACTATAATAGGATACTCTAAGGCAATGCTCATAGGTAGAAGTGTCTCCATGCTGAATATATTGTTTCATTTCTTGGACTGTTTCGTTTTTTGCAAGGCTTGAAATGTACTCGATAAATTCTGGTTCTACATTATTCATAAAATCGCCTACTTTCTGCCTTCATTATAGAAGCATCTTGATTTCTTGTCAAGATAGCCATATAAAGCAGTCTACTCTGCAAGAGCCGTACTATAACATAATTTTTCCAAACTCAAGCAAAAGATTGTTATTATAAAGCAAGCTAAGAAACGCATTATCGTTGATATTTGTAAAGATAATTTGTCCCCAGTGACTGGTACCAAATATCATAAGCACAATGCACCACATCCAAATCGTAACAAAGCCCCGTAAAATTCCAACAAAAAATCCCGCTGTCTTATTTAGCCCATTAATAACCGGAAGCTTGCTAATAATATTGAGCGTATGGCTTAAATACCATAGTAAAATTAGAACTAACACAAAAACCACGATATAGGCCACCGCATTGACCATCCAATTCGCAAGCTGCGCCTTAATATAATCTTCACTCTTTTCCACCGCCAGCTTTGTAAAGCTTTCACTTGTTTGATTTTTGTCCAAGGAAGCTTTTATAATGTCTGGCAAGGTCAAACTATCCCCCTCTACTTTTTGTGATAAGTAAGGAATAATCTTTTCATTACTTTTGATTACAGTACTTACACCAGGTCCTAGTACCGATGCTGCCAACAGTGCAAGGATAAAAGAGAACATTCCAAAAACGGTGCGGATAAAACCTTCCCTTTTGCCGCGATATGCATAAGAAAGCAAGGTTAGTATGACAATGACAAATACCCAATTGATTCCATCTAGCTTCACGATTCTTTATCTCCTGTTAATTTAATTTTTTCTATGTTCACATCATCAATGACAACAAACTGATTCTTCTTTTGCGTTGCTAAAAAGTATCGAATCCCTTTATCAAAACGATAATCCCATTTTAACTCTCCATTGAATTGCATCAGCTTGCAGGATAAATCTGCCTTAAAAATAATTTCACGATCCGAACAGGTCACCTCGTCATAATCAAAAGAAAGCTCTTTCTCTAACAGCTTTTTTCCTTGCATGTTATAGAGTAACAAGGTATTATCCTCCAAGACAAACCCAATCTGTTTTTGATTGTGAAACGTACTTTTTATCGGCTGCTCCAAATCAATGTCACATACCTTATCGGGGGTTTCTTCCATAGAGTAAAGCATAAACCCTTGTTCTTTATAAACACAGATGGTATCCGCATTTAAAAAATCTACTTTCGGACAAACCTGTTTATCAAGCACTTTGCTTCCCACGATAAAATTTGTATGCGTTTCGCCGACTGCTCCAAAATTATAAAAAGTAATTTTACTTTGCATAACACCATTATTGAGGAACAAAAAGCTCGTAATCAGCTTTTTCCCATCCTCTGACAGAGAAAAATCTACGGGGTACCCATCCTCCGAAACATTGGTGGGTATCTTAAACAATAGCTTGTCTCCAGTTGCATAAGGATTATAAATATGTATTTCATTTGACTTCGCATCTTCCAGTGCCAAGGCCGCTACTCCTTGACTCGATACATCGGCCATAAGGATAGGCAGAGTTTCTTCTATTTCCGTACCAGAATCACCCCCATTGTACACATAAGCTTCCTTACCCCCAACGTCTGCTACAATTGCATACGTACCCTCCGTAGCTGCTCTTGGGTTGTTCATCTCATAGCTTCCATTCCAAACCACTTCCCCGTCTGGAGTCAGTAGCGATGCTCCATCTCTACTGTACTTTAGGATATTACCAGCGAAGCCTTGGTAATGAACCGAATTGCTATCCTGCCTTGCAGTAGTCGAAAGCATCTGATAACTATTATATTTTTTATTGATAATGCCATTGATAATATAAGCAAAAATTGCGATTGCCGCTATGATGCACAACGTCACCGTAAATGCCATCGTTAGCTTATGCTTTCGCGTTTCATTGGCGACTCTTTTCTCATTATTTCGTTTGGACATACTTTCCATAGGGAACACACCTTTATCTTTTTTCGTATTCTCTTAGTATACTCTATTTTTCAGATAAGGACAATTACTTTTGAGGAAGGAGAAGTACCTGTCCTGCATAGATCATATCACTATCTTCTATCGCATTTAATTGTTGAATGCTATCCATATAGCCATAGGACTGATAGAATTTCATGCTAATGGAAGCCAGCGTATCTCCTGCTTGTACCATATATTTCGTAGAAGCAACCTCTTTTGCTTCCTCTTTTGCTTCCTCTTTTGCTTCCTCTTTTGTTTCCTGCTCATTCACTTCAACCTGCTTTATTTCTCCATCCTCAGCCTCCTCCTTGCTTGTCTCATTTTCCTTCGTTTCTTCTTTTACTGGCTCTTCCTTTTGTTGCTCTTCCTTTTGTTGCTCTTCCTTTTGTTGCTCTTCCTCATTTTCATCACCATCAATCTTAGTTTGTGTAGTTTCCTCATCTGGCACCATCGTCACATTTCCTGAAATCGTCTCCACCTCGGTTTTATTTTCACTTTCTGTATCCAAAGCATCCACACTCTCATCTTTCGTCTCCTCGCCCAGATTGCTTGAAATTTGACTAAGCGTCTGTTCCATATTTTTCATCTTGTCATAATTATCAAGCATGGTCGCCCCAATCACCAGCACAACAGCTGCCAAAATTGTACTGGCTCCATACATCAAATTCATCAATTTCTTTTCTTGTCGATGTGGTTCTTTCTTGGCAATGATTTCTCTTACTTTAACCATCGCCTCATCAACATTTTCCTGATCGACAGGCTCCGTTTTTGCATTTTCCAGCATATAGTTTTGCATCGCTTCATTTTTTTCATAATATATATAATACCCAGACTGCTTTTTTAAATCGCCATTGTGGTTGGATAAGTAAAATGACTCCTCATTTTCAGCCTGATCATATAAAAACAAAACTTTATTGCTTCCTTTAAAATTTTCTTTATGTATATGACGGATTTCCTCGTCAATTTCTAATACAATCTCTCGACGAACTAACATCCATCCCAAAATTTCCAATTCCAGAAAATATTTTTTTACTCCCTCATATATCCTCGACCAATCCTCATTACTTAATAGCATCGGATATTTACAATTTGGATGTACAACCTCTACTGCACCACTTATGTATAGTATTTTTTCCTCTCCCTCGTTCTCTTCTCTCCCAAGAAGCACTGCCATTCCTTCGTTTTTACGCGCATAGGTCATCACGTAATCTTCCATAAAAATCTTTCTTGTTCCTTCTATAAGACCAATCTGACGAACATTTTTCGGTAGCATACGATTTCCTCCCATTTTTTTATGTCATCGTATCATAATTTCCAATCTCACTTTGTCAGATATTGTCTCTCATTTTCTTATTCTCTCTCCTAAAGACGACTATCTTTTCCTCGCTTTTTACTTTTTTTCCCTTAATTTGTACTTTCTTTGCCGTGCATGTAACTTTATGCGAAAAAAATTTCTTAATACCTGTAAATATTTTCTAAATCGGGGAATAGATATTAATAAGATTGTCTAATAAAAAGGAGTCAAAATATGGAATCAAGCAGTATCACCGCATATCACCCAATATATTTCAATCCAAAAGAAAAGCATGCCTTGTATGAGTTCTGCCGATCCCTAAAGGCATTGATTCAAGAGCCCGCAAAAAACAGTCGTGCTATTGTCCTATTATGCATCGGTTCTGATCGCGCTACCGGTGATTGTCTAGGCCCATTGATTGGCTATAAGCTTTCCAAAATACCAGCCATCAATTATCCGAACCTTCATATTTATGGCACGCTCTCCTCCCCTGTCCACGCAAAGAACTTAGCGGAAATTATAACGGACATCCAAAAAACCTATGAGGATCCCTTTTTAATCGCTCTCGATGCCTCGCTTGGACTGGCTAGCCATGTGGGTTTTGTTACTTTAAGCGAAGGCTCGCTAAATCCAGGCATTGGGGTAAACAAACAGCTTCCTTCGGTTGGTGACATTCATATAACAGGAATTGTAAATTTATCCGGCATGCAAAGTCATCTGCTGCTTCAGACCACAAGACTAGACGAAGTAATGCATCTTGCTGACTTTATCTGTATGGGAATGCGTTATGCTTTTTCACTTTGTTAATAGGGATTTTATAGATTCTTAATATTCCAGACGGTGTTTCACTCTTTTTTAAGGAACTGTACACACTCTGGTCATATTTTTTAGCTATACTATGTCTTGTAAGAGGTTTTCATACATTTGAATTACTCTCCCCCTCTCATTAACCAAAATGATAAAGAAAAGAGTCATCCAAGCGGATGGCTCTTTTCTTTATCAGCAATTAAATTAGATCGGAAGAGC
>JASKJZ010000180.1 GCA_030154385.1 Clostridiales bacterium | reverse complement strand
GTTGCTTCTGCACATGAGTTTTTAGATCGAGATGAAGAGGGAGCCTATCCATATATGGGTTTTGTACTGGAAGGAGCAGGACTTCGGATCTATCATCCGGGAGATACCTGTATTTATGAGGGATATTTTCAAAAACTACGAGACCTTGGAGCAATCGACATTATGTTTTTACCAATCAATGGAAGAGATGGAAAACGATACCAATCGAATATTATTGGTAATATGACCTATCAGGAAGCAGTCGATCTGGCAGGAGCAATGCATCCTGGGTTAGTTGTACCAGGACACTACGAGATGTTTGAAGGAAATCGAGAAAATCCTGCTTTATTTGAGGATTACCTAAAAGCAAAGTATAAGGGAGTGCCCTATTGGATTGGAGAACATGGCAGTCTCTGCGTTTATCAAACAAAAAAGCAAGGAGTTGAAGGCAGATGAATGCATTTCAAAACAGACGTCCTAAGCTGATTGGAGAAGATAGCTATCCGCAGTATGCGGTGAGTATTCCGCTTGTGAAGACAGAAGATGGGATATGTCTTGTGTTTGAAAAACGGGCAAAGAAGCTGCGAAGGCAACCAGGGGAAATCTGTTTTCCAGGCGGAAAATTAGAGGAAGGGGAATCCTTAGTGGCATGTGCTTTGCGTGAAACGAAGGAAGAGCTCCTGATTTTGGAAGAACAAATGACGGTAATTGGTCCTGGCGATATCTTTCTTTCTCCCTTTCGATTTATGATACATTCCTTCCTGGTAAAAATTGATAATTATCGGGGTACGTATAGTAGTGATGAGGTAGAGGAGATTCTTACGATACCACTGGCATTTTTTTATGAACATGAACCGCAAACGTTTCAAAGCATCTTGAAAAATGAACCTTCACACGATTTTCCTTATGAATGGATACCAGGAGGAGAAAACTACCCTTGGCTTAAGGGAAGTTATGATATTTTATTTTATCGATATGGAGAAGAAACAATTTGGGGGATGACGGCGCAGCTTTTAAAATCAGCGGTGGAATTGGTAAAAGATTATGATTTGATAACGGAAGTTTTTAGTAGATAGAGAAAGGGGAATGTGAATGGGAGACAAATGGCTCTTTATTTCAGAAGATGATTATAAAGAAAAGATGGAGAAGGTAGTGGAACCAACACTGAGGGAATGCAAACAGTCTGGCTTTTTTAAAGGGAAAGGCGGGGCAAAGCTTCATTATGAGCTTTTTTTGCATCCTGACAGTAAAGGGGGCATTGTGATTTCCCATGGATTTTGTGAGTATGCAAAGAAGTTTTGGGAAGTTGTTTTTTATTTTTATCAGGCGGGTTATTCGGTATTTATTATGGAACATAGAGGTCATGGATACTCTGACCGTTTTGTATTGGATGCGAGCATGGTACATGTAGATTCGTTTGATGATTATGTGGTAGATTTTCATCTGTTTGTAAAGCAAGTAGTAAATACCAGGGAAACAAAGGATTTGATTTTGTATGGACATTCGATGGGCGGTGCAATTGCTGCACTTTATCTCGAACAATATCCAAATGATTTTTGTGCGGCGATTCTATCATCCCCTATGTTTGAAATGAATGTGGGAAAACTTCCATTGCCCATTGTTTTTTTGTGGGCTTCCTATAAAAAATGGAGGCATGCAGGAGAGGAGTATGTGCCAGGTCATGGTGCTTATCAGGAAAGAGAGTATCAAAGCAGAGGAACGATTGGAAGGTCAGAGGCTCGTTATCAGCACATATTTAAGCAAAGAATTGAAGAGAAAAGTTACCGTTCCAATGGGGCTTCCTATGGCTGGACGCTTGCTGGAATCAAGGCAGTACATAAGCTGCAACGCAAGGCAAAGAAAATTGAGGTACCGGTGCTGCTGTTGCAGGCTGGGGCAGATACCGTGGTCAAGAACCGTGGTCAAAATCGTTTTGCCAGGCGGGCAAAGCAGGTGCAGTTAGTTGTGTTAAGGCAATCTGCACATGAATTATACAATTCGGATTATAAAACGAGAAGACGTTACTACAATACAATTTTTAATTTTCTTGCAACACAAGCAAAGGAGCACGCCCACTGATTGGACGTGCTCTTATAGAATTAAAAGCAGAAAAAATCATGGAAAAAGCGAGAAGGAATACGTTGGTTTTGCCTGCGCAACCAGTAACAACCCTCTTCAATCTGAATATAATGATACATTTGGCACAATAATATGTCGAGAAAAGAGTGAAATATATTCAAATCGTTTTACTCGTGGTGGCATCCATGCTCGTGCTCATGGCAAATATCACCAGAATCCGTGACTTGACCCTTTAGCCATGCGCCTGCAACCTCCTTCACGTTTCCTGAGCAGCCCCGTATGACTTCTATTCCTGCATTTCGTAGAACATTTACAGCGCCATCCCCCATATTTCCAGCAAGCATAGTGGTGACACCCATCTGGGCAAGTATTCCGGCAATGTTTGATTTACATCCACAGCCCTCTGGAGACGCTACGACTTCCTCTTCCAGGATTTCATTTTCGCTGGTCGTAAATACAGTGAAGTATTCACAGTGCCCAAAATGGCTGTCCACGATGGTTCCTTGTGTTGGTAAAGCAATTTTCATGTGATCGACCCTCATTTCTTTCTTGGTATTTAACATAGGTATCATAAAACAATTATTGGCATATGTCAATAATTATTTTGAATCGCGGATAAAAGACAATAAACGTGTCTTTTTTTACTCATTATAAAGAAAAAGTGGAAATAATGTAAAATATTTGATATTATAGAAGGAAAGAGTGGAATAACTTGTAAAAACATGTAGAACTTAACAGAAATTTAAGGAGATGGGGTATGAAGGCAAAGATACTAATCGTAGATGATTCCTCTACGGATCGGATGATGATCGCTAGTATGCTGGAAGATTATGAGGTGTTTACAGCCGCGGATGGGATAGAGGCTATGGAAATTTTGCACCAGGTAGAACCTGATTTGATGATTCTGGATCTTAACATGCCACGTATGGATGGTTTTGCTGTGCTAAAAAAACTGCAAGAGAAGACAGACTATCAAGGAATAAAGACTATCATACTGACCAATAGTGATGAAATTGAAAGTGAAATTTTAGGACTTAAGATGGGGGCTGTTGACTATATCCGAAAGCCGATTAATATTGCTGCGTTAAGTGTTCGGATTCTTATTCATTTAAAATTAAAAGAATCGCAAAAAATTATTGAACAGGATAAGGAAGAATTAGAAGAGCTGGTAAAGGTACGAACCCAGGAGCTGGAAAGAACAAGAGATATAACGATACATGCGTTGATTGGACTTTTGGAGGTTCGTAATATTGAATCTAGTAATCATACGATACGCACACAAAAGCTCATGAAGCTATTATGCGAGCATTTAAAGACCAAGGAGAAGTATCAGAATTTGTTAACAGAGCATTGCATTCAGCAGTTGGTTGCAACCACACCGCTTCATGATATAGGAAAAGTTGGAATACCCGATGATATCTTATTAAAACCTGGCAGGTTATCAGAGGAAGAGTTTGAGCGAATGAAACAGCATGTGGATTATGGGGTAAGAGCGTTAAAAAATGCACTTTATTGTGAAGACGAAATGCCAGACTTCATTAAAACAGCGATTGATATTGTTCAATCGCATCATGAAAAATACGATGGAAGTGGTTACCCAAGAGGGCTTGCTGGCGAAGATATTCCTTTATTTGGAAGGTTGATGTCGATTATTGATGTATACGATGCGATGGTAAATAAGAGAGTGTACAAGCCTGCATATGAGCATTTAGATTGTCTGGATTATATCCAAAGCCATAGAGGCAGTCATTTTGATCCAGAAATAGTGGATGCCTTTACTGAAATATGGGAACAAGTATTGGAGGTATATAAAAAAGATCAAGAGAACACATAGTGATGGTATCTTAGGGGGGATCTGGTTGAAACGTTATATTTTATTTATTTTGCTTATATTTCTAATTGTTGTTAGTGCAGGTTTTTCTGCCAAACAATCAAAGATGGAACCAATCGAATGGACGAAAGAGGAGCTCTCCTTTATAAAGGAGCATCCTACGATAAAAATTGGAGTGGATCCAGCCTTTATGCCCTTTGAGTTCATAGACGCGGAAGGCAATTATCAAGGAATTGCAGCAGATTATATCAAACGTATCGAACAAATCTCTGGAATCCAGATGGAAGTTGTGCGGGGTATTACATGGCCAGAGGCATATGACCGTGCATTAAGCGGTGAAATCGATGTATTGCCCGCAGTAACCCAAACACCAGAGAGAGCACAATATTTTTTGTTTTCCGAACCTTACTATTATTTTCAACGGGTAATCGTAACCCGTGATACACAAACACAGATAAACGGGATTAAGGATTTAGAGGGGCGGACAGTCGCGGTTCAGCGAAATAGTTCTCATTATAGTTATCTACAGGAATTTTCGAATATCAACATTAGCACCTACGAGAGTGTGGAGGCAGCACTCACTGCGGTTGCAGATGGAACGGAGGAATCATTTCTTGGAAACCTGACGACCTCCAATTACATCATTCAGCATTATGGCCTTACCAACCTTAAATTTATTGCCTTTGAGGCGGATAAGAAGCAAGGAATACAATTTGCGGTACGAAACGACTGGCCATTATTGGTTACGATTATCAATAAATCGTTAGATCATATGACGGATCAAGAGAAGGAAGCGATTGTTGATCGCTGGGTCAATACCGATATTAAGGTGAATTATTGGCCATTTATTCGAATTGCCCTGGCAGTTGCACTGATTCTTCTTTCAATACTCGGTATTTCCTTTTATTGGATTATTCGAATGAAAAAGGAGATTGCATATCGACAGCGGCTTCAGCTAGAGTTAGAGCGGCTTACGATGGAAGCTGAAAATGCGAATAATGTTAAATCACGATTTCTTGCGCGTATGTCGCATGAAATTAGAACTCCTCTTAATGCCATTATGGGCATGTCATATCTGATGAAGAAAACCTCGATGACAACCACACAGCGTGCATATAACGATCGTATTTTACAATCGTCTAATAATATGCTCAGTATTATCAATGACATATTGGATTTTGCCAAAATGGAAGCAGATAAAATTGAGCTGGAACGGGTCTCTTTTAGCCTTGATCAGGTGATACAGGATGTGATTAATATAGTTTCCTATAAGATAGATGAAAAGAAGCTATCGTTTCATTTTACAAAGGATCCGCAGCTTCCTAATTGGTATTATGGAGATAGTAAGCGTATTGAGCAGATTCTGATTAATTTAATAAACAATGCAGCAAAGTTTACAACTCAGGGAGAGATATCTTTTAGGATTTCCATGATTACAAAAGAAGAAGGGTACTGCCATTTACGCTTTGGGATAAAGGACACGGGTGTTGGTATGACTAAGGAGCAGATTGAACAGCTCTTCGAACCCTTCACACAGGCAGATTCCAGTATTAACCGAAGGTTTGGGGGGACTGGTCTTGGTTTATCAATTGTAAAGAATTTAGTGGAAATGATGAATGGTGAAATCGAAGTATATAGTACTCCAATGGAAGGATCTACTTTTTTAGTTCGCCTTCCGCTAGAGATGGATCAGGAGCGGGAAGAAAGCTATAAAAATGAAGTTTCTTCGGTATATTTTCGAGACATAAGATCCCTTGTTCTGGAAAAAACAGGAGCAAATATGGATTTGATTGACGGGTATCTGCGAGCATTTGGGATGTTTTGCGAAATGACATCTTCCGAGGCAAGCGTGGTAAGCATGTTAGAAACCTCAGAAGAT
>JASKJZ010000179.1 GCA_030154385.1 Clostridiales bacterium | reverse complement strand
AAATCCCCTTTTTCTACTGTCGTTTTATCCGATAGTCCCATCTCGGTATAGGAAGCAAAGTCCCAATCCGAAACAGCAATCGTAAATGACCCTTCCTGATCACTCGTTGCTGGTACATAGTTTACCATCTTGGTATCCGCACCTGCTGCTAAAGGAAGAACATCTGGTGTAAAAATAACTTCCTTCGCATCTGCATCTGTGTATTGAACCGTTTGGCTTCCTATACTTCCTGATACGCTTACCACTTTGATATAGGCAATATCATCATCCAAATAAGCGGAGTCATCTCCATTTACTGGTGCCGTTGGCTTATTCTCACTATAAATGCAAAGAACATCACCAATTGAAAGCTGTTTGTTCCCTGCATACGTAAAGGAACCATACGTCGTAACATCCGTACTGCTTGAGCTGTCAAAGCCCACGACTGGAACGGAAAGTGCATTAACCTGCTCTCCCTCCTGTGTCATATTGCTGACATTACTCTCCGGTATATAAATAATCCCCTCATCAAAGGCAATGTTATACACCTCAGCCTTTTTAATACTAAAATCACATTTGCGAACCGTACCATCTTTTCCTTCAAAGGATAATTTGCTATCCGTTAAGGTCAAGGTATAAGAAGCGCCCGCAACAAAACCATCTTGTGCTGTTATTACAAAGCTTCCGGTACTTCCCGTTGCTTTTAAGATAACCGCATCAGCACCTCCTGCAGTCAAAGTTACTCCACTTAAAACACCGTTTGTTGTCATGGTGGCATCACTTGACACAATCGAAAAGGAAAGATTCGCCGCCTGATCGGCGAGTGCAAACGAATCATCCAACGCTTTCTGCTCCGTCATTATTTCAGAATATCTCGCATAGAGCGTAATATCCTTTAATATTGGTGTGCTTTCTGCAAATTGCTTTTGAAATCCTGCATCGATATACCAACCAAGAAAAATACTGTTGTCCTTTTGCGGTGTTGGCAGTGTACCTGTGGTCTCTCCATTTTGAACCGAAAGTGGTTCTATACTTGTTCCGCCATTCGATTCAAAGTGAACCGAAAAGACGTCTTCAGAATTCCCACCATTTCCATAGTCCTTCTTTGGCTCCTTCGTCGGAACAGGAGAAGGTGAGGCTGAATCTTCCTCCCCAGATGCATTTCCGTCATCGGACACCGTCTCCTTTATGCCAATATAACGTTTTTCACTCGGTGTTTTGTAAACAACTCGTTTCCTTGTCTGATTGGATATCGTCAGCTTTAAATCCTGGTTCGTGGACGTAATCTGACTTCCCTCTGCTCCCACCTTGAGCACAATATTTGCATCCGCTTCCGTCTCGATATTTGCTGGTATAGAAGCGGTAAGTGAAGAGCCTTTCGCTTTTTTCTGAACCTGTATCGGTATTTTTTTTGTACTAGTCCCTTTGATGACAAGTGCTGCCTTGTTCACCAAAAGAATCTGTCCAATTTCCCCATCTGCTGAAATGGTAGCCTTCGCACCATTTCTTGCAAACGTCAGCTTTTCTACCTTTGCCCCATTATTCGCTTGATAGGTCAGCTTGGCGTCGTTGATTACAACATTATTTCCGTCTGCAAAATCCTTAATTGTTCTAGCATTTGTGACAACAATGCTCGAAAAAATACCCTGATTAACTAGTGTTGCCTTTGCAGCAGAAATCACTAAGGTCTTTGTTTGATAGGATTTTTTAGGAACGGTAAAGGTTCGTGTCTTTGTTGTCTTAATTGTAATTTTTGTAATTGTTTTGTCCGACAACGCATTATTAAGCGCAGTCTGAGTTGCCACTGTTGCCACTTTCGCTTTCGTTTTCTTTGCCTGAGTAGTTGAGGCAATATTTGTTTTTGCTTTTGCTGCTGATACCGTAATTGCCCCACCATCTGGTACAATGGATGTCATAAGAACAACAATTGCTAGAAACAAGGCAGTTCCAGAACGCAAAAATCGCTTTTTTTTCTCTCTCCTAAACACTTTTCATAACTCCTTCCACTATTTTTTATCATCTTACATGATTTTCTTAAAAAAAAGATACCCTTTACCTGAAAGGTATCTTTTTTGACTCGAAATTCCATGTGATTAGAATATATGATGGTTAAAATAAAAAATTTGAATTCATGTTATGAATTCATGATTTCATTACTATTTACATTTATTTACATTTTTCACATCTTCTAAACATATAAATTGAAGTTTTTACTCTTTCATGTTATAATACAAACATCATTTAATACAAAAAAGGAGATACTATATATGAAGTTTACTATTAAAGCAAAACTCTTCCTGACCTTTATTATTATCATTGGTGTAGTAATTTTCACTTCCATTTACTCCATTAATAAACTTAATGTAGTAAACTTTCAATCCACGGTAATCGAAGAGCAGTGGCTACCAGCTTCTGTATATGTAAATTCAATCAAGGCAGATATTGCAAATTACCGTATCAAAGAACTACAGCATGTGATTGCCGTAGACGAAACATCCATGACAAAATACGAACAAGAAGCCGATACCATAGCCGCTTCTGTAGAAGAAAAAATGAAGGCTTTTTCCGAACTCCCCTTGCCACAAGATTATACCGATAAGATTTCTCTTGTTTACGCAGACTGGAAAACCTATCTGGGCATTCATCCAAATATGATAGCACTCAGCCAGCAATTAAAGACAGAAGAAGCAATGGCTCTTTTAAATGGTGACTCCAAAAAGGCAAGAGACGATCTTCAGTCGCAGGTGGCAGAATTAATAGATATGAGCAAGCAGTCTGCCACTGATGCTAGTAGCTATGGAGACAAGCTTTATAAAAGAACGCTTACAACCATGGTTATCATTAACACTGGAATCGTCCTCTTTCTGCTTCTTGCTGCCCTCTTCCTAATCACGAGTATCCTTCGACCAATCGGAAAGCTACAAAAAGCACTAAGCGAGCTCGCAGAGCGCGGAGGCGATTTGACGCAAAGCATTTCGATTAATTCTAAGGACGAAATTGGTGATTTAGCCACTAGTACAAACACATTTTTACAAAATATCCGAGCAATACTAACGGAAGTAAATGCAAGTGCAGAGCATGTAGAAGAAGCCAGTGTACATGTAGCAGACTATCTGAATGACTTAAACGCTTCGGTTGAAGACACCTCCGCCGCAGTCGAACAAATGGCGGCTGGAAGCGAAGAAACAGCAGCTTCGGCACAAGAGGTTAATGCCTCTTCCCATGAAATACAAGAGGCCGTTATATCCATTGCCAAAAAGGCGCAGGAAGGTTCCACCGAAGTAAGAGAAATTAGTGAGCGTGCAGAACGGCTTAAGATTAATGCGGAAACCTCCCAAAAACAAGCCGATGAAATTTATGATATTACGAAGAAAAAAATGGAAGCTGCTTTGAAAAAATCAGAGGTGGTGAATCAGATAACCGTATTATCGGAAGGAATCCTTCAAATTTCTTCTCAGACCAACCTTCTTGCTCTAAATGCTGCCATAGAAGCTGCCAGAGCAGGGGAAGCTGGAAAGGGCTTTGCCGTGGTTGCAGACGAAATCCGAACCCTGGCAGAAGATTCAAGAAGTACCGTAACGCAGATTCAAAGCCTTACCGAAGAGGTCGTTGCTTCTGTACGAGATTTGTCCAATAGCTCTGGAGAAATCATGCACTTTATTGATACTACCGTCAAAAAGGACTACGATAATCAAAAAAATACTGGAGAACAATATAGTAAGGATGCCGCTTTTGTTGACGAGCTTATCACCGATTTTAGTGCTACCTCACAAGAATTAGCCGCCTCCATAGAGGGCGTTTTAAATGCGATTAATGAGGTGACACTAACGGTAAATGAAGGAGCGAGCGGAAATCAGATTATCGCAGACAAAACGATTGCTATCGTCACGAAAGTAAGTCAAGTAAAAGAACAAATGGATCGCAGTAAGGAGAATACCAACCGACTTAAGCTGGCAATTGGAAAATTTAAAATTTAAGGGAGCCTTTGGCTCCCTATTTTTCTATATTAGCAGCCGAACCCGAAACGATTCTTCTTGTACTTCATAAAACAATTCACCGTCGTATTTCTTTGCGAATGCAATGACACTTTTACTGCCAATTCCATGACCTTCTTCTAAGGCAATGGGATAGCCGTTCTCGTCCAATTGTACGCCTTTTGGGCAGGTGTTTTCCATCTCCAAAAGCAAACGCCCCATATTTTTACAGATTAAACGGATTTCACATGACTTTTTATCCGCTAGCGTTTTGCAGGCGGTAATCGCATTTTCAAAAAGATTCGAAACCGCCATGGAAAGCTCCAAAGAATCCACTGCAATATCCGTAGAAATATCCAGTGCAATTTTTAATGATATCCCCGCTTGTTCTGCTAGTCTAGCATAGTGACAAACTGCTGCGTTAACCGCAGGATTTTCACAATAGCTTTGCCTTACTTGTTTGGTTGTTTGATTGATTGCAATATTCCAAGTACAATAGCTCCGATAGGTAAAGCACTCGCAGTCCTTGGGCAGTTTTTACACAAAATTCTACCTCTTTGGTTCGATCAATTTTAAGAAATGCAAATGTCAGCGTCTGAAATAATTGTTCTTTGTCAATGGGCTTGATCAAATAATTTACCGGATTCGCTACATACGTCTGTAGCGCAAATTGGGGCTCTGTCGTAATATAAATAATTTGTACCTCGCGATCAATCCGTCTAATTTCCTTACCAAGTTCAATACCGTTGACCATAGGCATCACAATATCCAATACGCAAAGTTGAAATATCTCCTCTTGTACTGCGCATAGCAATCGATCCGGATGTAAGAACTGCCGAATCTCAGCACACAGACCATTTTGTATCATATATTCCTCTATGTAGGCATTCATTTTTGCAAGCTGTTCTGGCATATCATCACAAATTGCAATTTTTATCATATAAGTGGCTCTCCTTATGCTATATATGTTCACTGCCTTCCTATCATAGCTTAATTTTCAGATAGAAACAAGTTCATTTTTCATACAAGCATAAATATCCATTTAACACGTAAGGAAGCACTGTAAATCAGATTATTTGATCCGAATTACAGTGCTCCCCTATTCTATGTTTCAGTCTTTTATTGCGCGTTGACAATATCTGTAACACTCATTTTATTAAGTGTTTGTACCGGACGTATGACGGACAAAACCGTTGATAATATAGTAATGCCGATTATTATTGTAAGCGTTCCAAAGGGCACTTGCCAACTAAGTCCCCTTTGTGACGTTATCATCATTTGAAATATCAGCCTGTGAATAGGAAGACCCGTAATGATTCCAGCCAGACAACCGCATATCGCATAGGTTGCCGCTTCAACAATCACCATATGGTGAAGTTGTTTTCCTGTCATTCCAATTGCTTTCATTACACCATATCTGTTTTTCCTGTTAGAAATGCTGTTGTTCATGCTATTAATTATATTGAATACAGTAATAGACGCGATTATTACAAGAAAGCCATAAATAAACAATGCAAAGGAGTAGTATGCTGCTTTGGCTCTTGCATTGACCTCTCGTTGATCTGAAAAATCTCTTCCGATGAAGTAATTCCACGTAGTTGTGTGACTGTATCCTCGCTTGCGTTTCTTGCAAGCTGTATATCTATCACTGAATATCCTTGCTCTCCAGTTAAATCTTGAAATGTCTGCTCGGAACAAACAACGGTTTGTTTTCCTTCTTCACTGACAAATGAACTGTTTGAAAGTACCCCGGCAACATAGACGGTATCTTCTCCATGTGCCATTTTAAATGTAAAGGTGTCACCAACTTGTAATTGAACAAAATCGCT
>JASKJZ010000178.1 GCA_030154385.1 Clostridiales bacterium | reverse complement strand
GAAAGATGACTTGACAAAAGTAAATTATAAGAGTACAATATATCTATGCAAACGGTTGCATTGGTATAGAAACGATATATTTGATTCTAAAGATATTTTTTTTACAACTTAATGCAAACGGTTGCATTGAAAGGTGGATAATATTATGGCAGTTACAATAAAAGATATTGCAAAGAAAGTAGGCGTTTCTCCCTCCACCGTATCCCGAGTAATTAATGGAAATGCGGTGATTTCAAAAGAAACAAAAGATAAGATAGTAGAAGCGATGAGGGAGATGGATTATCATCCCAATAGTCTTGCCAGGAATTTTGCGAATGGAAGCACGTATGCAATTGGATTGGTTATTGATGCAAGTGACGATAATACCTTTTCCAATGCATTTTTTAATCGAAGTGTATATGCCATCGAAACGGTAGTTCAGGAGAATGGCTATAATTTACTTATTACCAATGACCGAGAAGATAAAAAGAGGTCGTCGGTGGAAAAATTGGTACTTGAGAAAAAAGTAGATGGAATTATACTTCCAAATTCTCGTGTTTCACAAAAATTGATTCATTTATTTCAGAAAAATCATTTTCCATTCATTATTTTGGGAGAACCAGAAATCCAGAAAGATGAGACTAGTTGGGTGGATGTCAATAATTCATTGGGGAGTGAAATGGCAGTTAAGCATTTACTCGAACAAGGATATCATTCAATTGCCTTTATTTTAGAAAACCAAACAACGGTATTTGCAATGAACCGTTTGGATGGATATAAAAAAGCATTACTGGAGAAAGGATGTGAAATAAAACAAGATTTTGTAAAGGACTGCAAGGGAAATCCAGAGAATGCCTATCAGTTGACCAAAGAATTATTTATGTTGCAGCAAAGACCAGATGCCGTGCTTTGTGCAAGCAATGTGATAGCGTATCAGGTACTTCGTGCTATGAAGGAGATAGCGATTTCGGTGCCACAGGAGGCGGCAGTAATGACATTTGATAACTATCCATTTTCGGAGTATATGGATCCGCCCCTTTCGGTCGTTGACGTAGATACCTTTCGACTAGGCGAACAGGCGGCGACCAACCTTATTCATAAAATTCAGAATGCAGATTCTGAAAATCAACAAACGATTTTAGGAACGAGATTAATTCTTCGGGAATCTACGAAGAGAAAAAGGTAGATTTAGCAGAAAGAAAAAAGGAGGAAAAGATGGTAAAAGAAGCGATTTCTCACGAAAACACCGTGCGCTTTGTTCATGCAGAATCGAGAGAGTGCTTAAAATTTTGTATTCGGGCAGCAAAGAAGGATATTAGATGTTGTCGGCTTATCTATTTTTCCAGAAACAGTCCAGAGGAAAAAAAAGAAGTGGATATGCTATGGAAATATAGAGATCAATGGTTTGATTATTTCGAAGCAGACATCGAATATCGAAGAGTGGCAAGGTATCAAAAATATTATTTTTATCTGGAGGATGATAACGCAGAAGCAGAATATCTGAATGCTTATGGATTTTCTAAGCAAGAACCCAAAGATGAATTTTTTGAATTCCTTTATGCAAATCAAGGGGATATTTGCACCATTCCTAGATGGGCAAAGGGGCAGATTTTTTATCAAATTTTCCCAGAACGATTTGCAAATGGTAAAATAGAAAATAATCCGTCGGGATGCGAACCATGGGGAAGCATGCCAACCAGAGACAATTATATGGGGGGTGATCTGGAAGGAATCCGGCAAAATCTCGATTATCTAGAGCAGTTGGGTATTGAATGCCTTTATCTGAATCCAATCTTTTTTGGAGATTTTAATCATAAGTATGCAACAACGGATTATTTTTTGATTGATCCTATGTTTGGAACGAAAGAAGAATTTAGGAGTCTAGTTGAGGAATGTCATGCACGAGGAATTAAAATTATTTTAGATGGTGTGTTTAATCACACAGGAATTCATTTTGCACCCTTTCAGGATATCCTAAAGAAGCAAAAAGAATCGGTATATAAGGATTGGTTCTATATTACAGAGTTTCCAGTCAGCGTTTCGCATCATAACTATGAATGTGTTGGTGCCTATAAGTGGATGCCAAAGCTTAATACATCCAATCAGGAGGTAAAGAAATACATAATAGAGGTAATGGAATATTGGATTAAGGAATATGGGATTGATGGTTGGCGGCTTGATGTGGCAGACGAAGTGGATAAAAATGTTTGGTACCATGCGAGATCCTATCTGAAAGCAAAGTATCCAGATATTCTTCTTCTTGGAGAAACCTGGGGATATGCTGTTAATATGATGCGTGGAGATCAGATGGACAGCGTTATGAATTATGTTTTTCGGGATTTTGCCAGAGATTTTTTCGCCTATGAAAGCATTGATACATGCGAACTTGATCATCGAATAAACCGAATGCTTGCTACGTATTTTTGGGAGGCGAAGCATGGACTCTATAACCTACTAGATAGCCATGATACCGAACGATTTTTATTTCTGTGCGGAGAAGATAAAAGGAAATTAAGGCTAGCTGCTGCTTTTCAATTTCTGTTTCCCGGGGCACCAGCCATTTTCTATGGAGATGAAATCGGTTTAACTGGCGGGAATGATCCTTATTGTCGTAAAGCGATGAAATGGAAAAAAGAAGAACAAGATGAAGAGCTATTTAAGTGGTACCAGATTTTAGCAAAAATTAGAAAAGAAGAATCATGTATACGGGACGGAGACTATGCCACGATTTTATGCAGTAATGAGGAGGGAATCATAGGATTTGTTCGCTTCAAAGAAAAGGATAATATATATGTCCTATTTAATCGGAGCGAAGAAAGTCAGAAGGTTATTGTTCCGGTGATACGAAAAGGCATTTTTCAGGATAGGATTTCGGGAGAAACCACCATCTCACAGGAATGCTCAGGTGGAGAGCCTTTTTATAATAAGGATGTTCTGGTATATGAAGGAAAGATTAATATCGCCTTAGAACCATATACTGTGAAAATCATAAAAAAACTTTAATGGAGGTAGGTATTATGAAAACGGGGAAAAAAATACTGGCAATTGTAGCAGCAACAGTAATTAGCTTGGCGGCATTCACAGGCTGCAATCAATCACCAGTAGTATCTGAAACTGGCCAAGAGACCAATGAATCAGCAAAAACGGATCAAGAAACAAACGAAAAGACACAAACAGAGGCTTCTAAAGAGACAGTAACGATAAATTTCTGGCATCATTACAGTGCTCAGTCAGCAGAAAATGATACTCTTGAGAGAGTATTGATTCCAGAGTTTGAAGCCCAAAATCCTGGAATAAAAGTGAATGCAGTATCTCATGAGTGGGCGGATTTGCATGACAAAATACTAATCAGTGCGAAATCAGATACCCTTCCAGATGTGGCTAGACTAGACAGTGCATGGATTCCAGAATTCGAAAAAATGGGAATTTTAGTACCACTTGATGAAGAAATCAGTGATTTTTCATCCGTTGCAGAGGGACTATTAGAAAGCGCCATGAGTACTGCTAGCATTGGAGCACATGCATATGGTTTGGCTCTTAATACCAATACAAAAATATTATTTTATAATGTAAAAGCCTTTCAGGAGGCAGGTATAGAGGCCCCAAAAACAATGGAAGACTTTGTGCAAGCGGCAAAAGCCTTAGCTGGTACCAACGAAAACGGTCAGGCCGTCTGGGGATACGATGAGCCAGCGCTTGCAGGATGGAATCTATGCCCGTTTATCTGGAGCTATGGCGGCGAACTGACAAATCCAGAACAGACGAAAGCAAGTGGATATATCAATAGTGAGCAGACAATTGCTGCCATTCAGATGCTTGCAGACTTATATAAAGAGAATGCAATTACGGGATGGAATAGTGGTGATATTCCTATGACCGATGGATTTGGAACTAACCGTTATATGATGTTGCTGGAAGGACCCTGGAAAATTGCAGAACTAGCAGGTGCCTACCCAGACATGAAATATGCGACTGTTGATATGCCAACAGGTGATGGCGGTTCTCATTCTGTTTTAGGAGGAGAGGACATCTCCATGTTTAAAACAGCCAATCGAGATGCAGCATGGAAGTTCATGCAGTTTATGACCAGTGAATATGCCCAGATTGAAATGGCAAAATGTGGACAGATTCCGGTAAACAAAGCGGCATTGGAAAGTGATGTCGTTAAGGATGCAGTTTTCGCTCCATTTTTAGATGCAATCAAAAATGCAAAATCTCGTCCTACAGTAGCCTGTTGGTCTGAAATCGATACCGAGCTGTCTGTAGCAGTTACTGCAGTTATGAATGGGGAAAAGACCGCAAAGGAAGCAATGGATGATCTGGCGGTAACTGTGGATGCACTTTTAGCGCAGGAATGAATATGAGCCTTGCTCATTTCATTATAATATGATAAAAACATCAAGTCAATGAAGTATTATGGGGACAGAATAAGCAGAGCACAAGGAATAGGAGAAAAGTAAAATGAAAGCAAAGGGTAATCGCTGGCAAATCGGAATATTATTACTTCCGGGACTTTTGATATTTGGAATGTTTACGGTATATCCAATTTTTAAGCTTTTTGTCATGAGCTTTTTTAAATGGGATTTTGGTTCTATGTTGGAGCAGCAGTTTATCGGTCTGAAAAATTACAAAGAAGTTGTTTCGGATTCGTATTTTCAGATCTCTTTTGTAAATACACTGGTCTATACGTTGGTGACCGTACCGGCACAGATGATGTTAGGGCTTATGGTCGCACTGTTAATTAACAGCATTTCACATTTAAAGGTCACGTTCCGTGTGCTTTATTATTTGCCGGTGATTACATCCTGGGTGATCGCATCTCTAGTATTTAAGTATATTTTTAATACGGAAGGTATGCTTAATTATGTTTTGTACCAGCTACTCCATCTCACCAGTCAAAATATTCGATGGCTGGATAGCAGATGGGGAGGGTTAAGCGTTGCTATGTTGCTTGGAACATGGAAAGGAATTGGCTGGAATATGGTGGTCTTTTTGGCTGCACTCCAGACGGTACCTTCCGAACTATATGAAGTAGCAGGGATTGATGGTGCAGGTGTAATCAAAAAGTTTTTTCATGTCACGATTCCTTGTATTCGCGGAACAATCCTATTTGCTTTCGTCATGCTGACAATTGGTGGATTTAATGTTTTTACATCCATTAAGATGATAACTGGCGGAGAGCCGGGACATCAAACAGATACCATACTTACCTGGATGTATTATAAAGCCTTTAGTACTGGTAAATTTGGGTATTCAGCAGCATTGTCATTCATTGTTGCTATCTGTTTGGCTGTCTTGGCACTATTCCAGTTCCGCTTGATGAAGCATAACGAGAAAGGATAGGGAGAATTGAAATGAGAAAAAAAGTGACACATAAAATCGCAAAGGAAATACTCCTGATTCTTCTGCTCACAATAGGATTGTCAGTTGTAGGGATGCCAATGCTCTATATGATCAGTACCTCACTAAAACCGAATGGTGCACTTTATGAATTTCCACCTCGTTTTTTTCCTGCATTTCATGAGATTACTAGTGAAAATTATAAGTACATAATTGGGGAAGGAAAGTTCTATATCAATTTCATAAATAGTATCATGGTATCGGTCATTACGGTTATGGTTGCCGCCCTTGTGGCTTCTGCTCTTGGCTTTTGCATTGCCAGGTTCGATTTTTTCGGTAAGAAGACATTATTTGCATTTATTATGCTGACCATGATTATTCCTGGTACAACGCTGATTGTGCCACAGTACGAATTGGCAGTTGGCTTAAAAGTAATTAATAAGCTCACTGGACTGATTCCGTTTTATATTGCTTGGGTAATCCCATATTCTACCTT
>JASKJZ010000177.1 GCA_030154385.1 Clostridiales bacterium | reverse complement strand
GCATACAAACCAGAGAGCTGACGGATTGCTTCCACTTTCGCTGCTAGAAAACGTTGCTTTTCCGCCTCAACATCCTCAATGTGCTTTCGTTTCACAACTGCTTCCCTTTTTTCATAATAAAAAATAGGCCCTGTCACAATTTTTTGATAAATTGATTTTCCGCTATACTGTTCCATCGTTTCCTTTCTCTTAAAACGCCTGTTTCCTATAGATTCTCCTGAAAGAATTTATGAATAGCTAAATAGGCAGCCTCTTCATCTTGGCCCTCAATCGACACCAAAACGGTCGCACCCTTTTTAGCTGCCATTCCCATAATGGCTAATAACTGGGTAGCTGTGGCAGACTTATCATCCTTTGTTAACGTTATTTTACTTTGGTATTTTTTTGCCTCCTTTGCAAGAAGCCCTGCCGGCCTTGCATGTAGTCCTAGTGGGTCATTTATGACATAACGAAACTCTTTCATCCTTCTCCTCCTTCCATTCATACAATGCCACTTCATCAATTTCACGATTGGTTGCCACCATTTTCTCTACTCCAGCCGTTACAAAATGGTAGACATTGGCTGGACCGCAGTCCCTGTCAATTATCGTTACGGTATAATCTGCTTTTTCCTTGTCATAGGTAAACACCATGAGGTTGCGTTCTCCTTGCCTGTGTCCAATCACAAGTGAAGGAGTTCCACAAAGCATTCCACCATAAATCGCATGACTGAACAATGCCTCCTTTTCGTACTCGTATACCTTTTTATATATGCCTTGTGTTTCTTTAAAAATCATAATGTTACCACCATGGAATGGCGCGATGACTCCAAGCTCCAATTCACCATCTTGATCAAAATCAACCAAAACCGCATCGCTGGCTGGCTGATTTAGTAGCTCCTTTATATTCCAATCCGTCTGCTCCTTGTGCGGAGGCGTCAATTGAAACACACCATTTTCTGCAGAAATGATACAAGTTGGAATCCCATTTATCTCCATCTTATAATAACCGTGATTACGCGTCAGCCCTTCTTTTAAAACAGAGAGTTCGAGCTGATGCTCCTTCGAGTACTCGCCCAAATCCTCTGGCAATTTGGCCACATAAATTTTGCCTGGACTCGTCCAGTCCTCCTTATATGCATGACCTGATTTTATGGTGCAAGCGATTAGATAATGGATTCCTTCACACGTGACCACATCAAAACGATGTACAAAGGGAAGCTCCACTAAGGTACGTATCTCCCAGCTTCCATCGGTTTGCGGCGTCACAATCACGATTTTTGCCTCCATAGAATCGTTTGGCGAATAAAATTTCTGCGTCGCCAAAAACTGACCGTCACTACCTGGCACCTGCACCATGCTCATCGTCCCACCTGGCTCATGCCAGATAACATCCGTTTGATTCCCATCCAAATCAAACAACAGGCATTCGTCTGTCTTTTCAGCTGCTACAAGAAAATGCTCTTCTCCATGTAGCGTAAGTGGTGCAATGGAATAACATTTTGTTAAATTTGCAATGACTTTTTTCTCTATCCTCATGATACTTCCTGCCTCTCCATGCTCTGTCGGTTCAATATATCCGTCATCATGCGGTTGGCAAATAATAAATCTTCCCGCCAGCCTTCATTTCCCGTATACCAAAATTCTGTTACAAATTTGCGTACCCCAAGCTCCCATGCCTTATGAATCGCAGCCTCAAAATCAACGTGACCCATACCAAACGGAATCTCACGAAACTTGCCTGGAACGGTTTCTTTTAAGTGCATCGCAACCAAATGACCATTTCCAGTCTCCATGTCCTTTAGGACATCAATTCCATAGGTCTTTGCAGCATTGGTGATATTTCCGATATCCGGATACACACTAAGGTAAGAAGAATTTACAATATTTACATAGTTCATCGCCTTTTCAACCGTATTCATAAATTCTGTTTCCATCGTTTCAAACCCTAGAACAACACCTGCTCTGGCTGCCATTTGCGTCGCCTTAATTAAATTTTGTAAAAAGCGCTCCTTCGTCTCTTGATTGGAATCCTCATAATAAACATCATATCCAGCAAGTTGGATTATTCGTATCCCAAAATCCTCCGCAAGTGCAATTGCTTTCTCCATAATTTCCATGCCCTTGCCAGAGATGGCAAGATCCTTGCTTCCAAGTGGATATTTCCTGTGACCACTTAGGCACATCGTGCGAATTGGCATTCCAATTCCATTCATAATACTGATAATTCCTGCTCGCTCCTCTTGTGTCATGTCAAGACGAGCCAGCTTTTCCTCTGATTCATCAATACTAATCTCCAAAAAATCAAAGCCTGACTGCTTCGCTGTTTCTAACTTTTCTCGCCATGACAAAGTCGAAGGAATCGACTTTTCATAAAGTCCGAGTGAATATGCTTTCATGTTTCACCTCCCGATTGATTGAACCATTTGTCCGTCCTTGCTACGATTCAAAATGGAAGAAAAAACACTGCATTCTTATAAACTATCGTCCTATCATATCTGCTTTATGCACCTGATGAATACGAACTCCAA
This sequence comes from Clostridiales bacterium, assembly GCA_030154385.1. The sequence continues at coordinate 3,308 of JASKJZ010000177.1, read as the reverse complement.
GCTCCCGCATCCGTTCTAATTCTTCCTCGGGCGCCTTCTCATCGGTGATCAAGTGCTTCACCATATCAATTCCACAGCTTGTAAAGCTGCTGCTTCGTCCAATCTTCGTATGATCGGCTAAAATATAGACCTCCTGTGTCGCGTGTTCAATCATCAATTGGTTGACATTCACTTCATTCGCAATCTCCGTTGTCATTCCAACCTTTGCCGAAATACCCGAGCATCCCATAAATGCCTTTTTTGCAAAAATATTCTGCAAATTGCGTACTGCAAAATCACCAACCATCGCTTCTTTTGGAAAACGAAGCTCACCTCCTGTCAGTATGATACTGACACCATTCCCTTTTTCATAGTTAATGGCTTTTCCATTATTGGTAATGACCGTCACGTTTGCTTGCTCCATGTAACGAATCATAGAAAGGGCATTGCTGCTGGTATTGATAAACATGGTATCTCCATTTTGTACAAGCGACGCTGCATATTTTGCAATCAGATTTCGATATAGTGCTACTTCATCAACGGCTTTCATCTGCCCAGGTGCTACTCTGGCACCGCCATAAAAGCGTGTTACCTGTTTTTCATCTTCGAGCCATTGCAGATCACGACGCACGGTAACCACGGATACCTCCAAACACTCCGCGATTTCATCCACTCGAATCTGTGGATTTTTCTGTAACAATTCCATAATCTGCCTTCTGCGGCCCTCGACATACGCTCGTTCTCTTTTCACGTAATAGCCTCCTAACTATTGCCTATATGAATGATTTGTTTTCTTATGATTCCATTATATGCTTTTTTTGATTTTTGTCATTATATTTTGGCAAAAAAGGCGCAAAAAAAACAGGCATATATTTGATAGGTTCCTTTAGGAGGCGGTATGCTCTCGCCTCCTAAAGGTCTGGCAATCTTTTGCTTACCAGTTAATCAAGAATGCCATGTTCCTTCATTTTTTCTTCTATCTCTGCTTGTGACATAATATTGCGTAAACCAATCACCATTGTTCCTTTTTTTTCAGCGTCCTTGAACATTGTTGCAAAATTTAGGGAACAAAAGACAACATCGAACTGTGCTGCGGCGCTCTTTCCTTCCGATATCGAACAATGATGCACCTTAGCTGGCTTTAAACCTACCTTATCAAGTACCTTTTGCATCGTCATCTTCATCATCAAGCTGGTTCCTGCACCATTTGCACAACAGACTAAAAATGTAAGATTTTCTTTTCCCATGGTTCTTCTTCCTCCAATACATACTTCTTACTTTTTTGTTACTTTACTGCCTTTTTTGCCTTTAATTCCTTATATGCTTCATAATCCTTGATGATAAGGAAGTATCCTTCCTTGTCACTTCTATATTGAAGCTGTGGAATGATAAGCAGTGCTATTGCTACAACTGCTACTCCTGCATAGCTTAAGAATTTCATAATACCGGTCATAACTGGCCAAACAACTGCCCAATCCCACATTCCAAGGTATCCGCCGTAGGCTGCCATACCAACCCAGCCTGCAATGAGTGCGGAACCAAATACCTGACATAACCCTGAAACAAATGGCAAAATAAGTGCTGCTTTTAATCCGCCTTTTTCGTTTGCAAAGAGCGCAATTGTTGCATTGTCAAAGAATACAGGTACGAAACCACAAATAACTAGAACAGGACTCTTCAAAACGATCAGTGCAATGATTGCTAAAATCTGTCCTGCAAAACCTGCAAGAAATCCAAGTGGAACCGCATTTGGAGCACCAAAGCCATAGGATACCGCACAGTCAACGCCTGGTACAGAACCTGGAAGTAATTTATCCGAGATTCCCTGGAAGGAAGCGGTAAGCTCTGTTACAAAGGTACGAACTCCAAGCTGTAAAATTGCTAAGTATACTGCAAAGTTTAGACAAGTCTTTATTACATAGAATACCATACTCGCGCCTTCTTGTAAAAAACCTTGTTCGGTCAAATAATCTCTTCCTAATACTGCTAAAATTGCACCAAAGAATACCAACATTAAGATAGAGGTACAGACCATATTTTCATTGAAGATTGACATAAAGCCAGGAAGCTCCAAATCTTCAATTTTCTTTACTTCTTTACCATTCTTCTTTTTGCCAAATAACTTTTCTGCTAACCATGAATTAATCGCAACACCAAACATCTGCTGATGCGCAAGGGTAAATCCAGCCCCATCCGTTAATTCCTGACAAGGCTTAATGATAAGGTTTGAACCAACTGCCCAATAAGCCCCAAGTACAATTGCCATTACAACAATAAGTGCTACATTATGTGTTAACAATCCTGGCAATGCAAACAAGATTAACCAGTATGCAGTTGCAGCCTGCTGTACCTGTACATGTCCTGTGGTAAACAAGGAACGAAGCTTTGTGAACTTATTAAAGCGCACTAATAAAATGTTTACGATAAATGCAATCAAAAGAAGGATCATAACATCGCCAAAGCTCTTTCCAAATACCTCTTCCACACCGGCTGTCACCGCATTTTGCCCAAAATAGGGGTCAATTACCATCGCCGATAAATTAAACCGATCCTTTAGTCCTACCAAAACAGGTCGGAAATTGGAAACCAATCCACCAGAACCTGCCGCCAAAATCAAATATCCTACAATCGCTTTAATGGTTCCCGCCAAGATATCATACCAAGGCTTTTTCATTAAAATATACCCCAAAGCAACAATCAAACCAATCATAAACGCTGGCTGCTGTAAAATATTTGTTGCAAAATATCCCCATACTTTCATTAAAATATCCATCGTTTGCTCTCCCTTTTCTTAACCAAAATACTTTTTCTCCAGTTTCAATAAATCCCCTTTGCAGGTAATTTCCTTTAACTCTTCGAGTAAATCCTCATTACTAAGCAGCTCTGCCAGCTTTGACATATTATCTAGATGCTGTTCTGAATTACAAGATGCCAGTGTAAAAAATAATCGAGCCTCTTTCTCTGGATCAGACGGATCAAAACTTACAGGCTCCTCTAATTTCATAAAAGAAATAGCAGTCCCGTTGACTCCCTTCGCATGCTCTTGTGAGTGTGGCATCGCAATGTCAGGCATGATGACGATATAAGGTCCATATTCTTCTACGCAACGGATAATGTCCTCTTTATAGTTTTCCTCCACGGTTCCATCCGCTTCCAACACTTCACAGCTCATGCGAATCGCTTCTTTCCAGTCTGATGCGCTTTTTGCAAATTTCACATGATTGTTTTCTCAATGTCATTTAGATAAGAAAATTAATATCTATATTTAGCGGTTTCCAATCTTTTGGAGCCGCTCGTTTTTTTAACAAGAAAATGAAAAATATTACAAA
>JASKJZ010000176.1 GCA_030154385.1 Clostridiales bacterium | reverse complement strand
TCATAAGTTAAATTTGAATTAAAGAAAAATCCAATATTATATAAGGCATCTGCCGCAAAATACTCTTTAATATCAAACTGGAACGTCTTATTTGTAGTTTGATCATTTTCCAATAACATGAAATCGGAATATGCATGACTTCCATAGCCACGAAACGTAAGCTTTGTTCCATTGGTCGTATCCAATACCACATGACGGTCAATCGTATTATAAGCATTTCCATTTGTTTCCTTTGTTTGATCCACAAAATCATTTATAGAGGAATACGTTGCACTATTATAACTATGGTCGAACTCCATCCAGTCAAAATCACTGGAGGTACTTGTATCAACAGAAGTAGCCGCCATAATATTGATATTGCTTCCAGGTATTTTATTCCCGATAGCCTCCTTCAATTGCGTTTCAAAATCACTGTAATCCACGGAAGTCTTTCCTACTGCTAAAGCAACATCCACATTTTTATTTGCATTCACCGAAATGGTAGGGGATGTTACATTTGCCGTTGCAAATGCTCTCGTTGGCTGAAGCGCTAATAATGATGACGCTAAAACAATTGCCAATGAAAATGAACTTATCTTTTGTACTCTTTTTTTCATACATTTCCTCCTTATTTATAAGAATTGCACTATCATGTATTTATTTCGATAGCTTTCTATTCTTAATGTTTTACATCTGATATCCATATTACTTGGATTATGCGTATTATTATATCAAACATTTTCCATTTTTTCTATATTTTCGGAATATTTTTTTAATATTTATTTGTTTTGCAAATATTGTAAACCAAAAATCATAATTTCCATATATTTACTATTTGTTTTCGATATCCAAAAAAAGCTATAAAACACGCAATCTGCGTAGTTTTATAGCTTTCTATACGAAAAATAATGAAGCCTAGTGATGGAACAATCGCATACCAGTAAAACTCATAACCATGTCATATTTGTTGCAGGTATCAATGACATGATCGTCTCGTATGGATCCGCCTGGCTGCGCAATATAGCGAACTCCACTTCGATGGGCACGTTCAATATTATCACCAAATGGGAAAAAGGCATCCGACCCAAGTGCAACACCCGTAAGCGTATTTAACCATTCTCGTTTTTCTTCTTTCGAAAACACTTCTGGTTTTTTGCTAAAGATGGTCTCCCAAGCACCATCACACAGCACATCCATATAGTCCTCTCCGATATATAAATCAATCGCATTATCTCGATCTGCTCGTTTAATCCCTTCTTTAAATGGAAGGTTCAAAACCTTTGGTGATTGTCTTAAGTACCAGTTGTCTGCTTTACTGCCAGCTAATCTTGTACAATGTATTCTAGATTGTTGACCTGCTCCTATTCCGATAGCTTGACCGCCCTTCGCATAACAAACCGAATTTGACTGCGTATATTTGAGTGTAATCATCGCAATTTTCAAATCAATCAAAGCTTCTTTTGGAAGTTCTTTTTGTTTGGTTACAATTTGTTGGAAGAAAGAATCCTCAATTTGCAAATTATTTCTTCCCTGTTCAAATGTAATTCCGAACACTTGTTTTGTTTCAATTAGTTCTGGAATATAGGAAGGATCTATCTGAATAATTGCATAATTGCCACTTTTTTTCTTTTTCAAAATCTCGAGAGCTTCCGGCTGATATCTTGGTGCAATTACTCCATCCGATACCTCACGACTAATCATACGTGCGGTTGCCATATCACATTCGTCTGAGAGTGAAATAAAATCACCAAAGGAGGACATTCGATCCGCACCACGAGCTCTTGCATATGCCGCAGCCAAAGGAGTTAGTTCCCCTAAATCTTCTACCCAATAAATCTTTTTTTCCACCTCGTTAAGTGGTATCCCCACAGCAGCACCTGCTGGAGAAACATGTTTAAATGAGGTTGCTGCGGGAAGATTTGTAGCTTTTTTTAATTCACTTACGAGCTGCCAGCCATTAAAGGCATCCAATAAATTTATATATCCTGGCTTACCATTTAAAACTTGTATTGGAAGTTCTCCCTCCTGCATGTAAATACGAGAAGGTTTCTGATTTGGATTGCAGCCATATTTCAATTGAAGTTCATTCATTTTTTAATCTCCTATTGGTTTTTATTGATTAATCTGCTCTCATAGGTACCATTTTTAAGATTAACATATCGAACATATAATGATATCTTATTTTCTTCGTTTAAATGCGTCCAGACGGTATTGGTAAAAGCATCAATATTATCCCCAATAAATATCTTTCTGGGCTCTCCTGCAAAGCTTGGTAAAGGATTTCCGTCACACTGATACGTATGAATAAAATGACCCTCTCCTCTAATCGGATTTGTATAAGCAAATAAGTTTCTCTGACAGCTATCTGGATTACCGCAATTACTCTTTAAAATAGACAGCGCATAATGAAAAGAATTTTCTTCTAGGTGTAAAATTCCTGAAATACGCGGTGTATAATTAGGGGCATCTGGTTCAAAAGTACGAGTACGTAATGCCTGCTCAAAGGTAAATTGCTTATCCATAAGTTCATAGATGGTATCGGTTTGATCTCCATTTGTGACAATAATTTTGTTACCAAGTACCTTAACGGGAGAATATATAATTAGACTTGGATCCGTTAACTTTGATGGGTCAAACGCTTGCGTACGTAATCCATCCTTATCCTCCACAAAAATTCGATTTCTACTATTTTCACTTCTTCCCATGATAAAATATGCAAAAACCGCATGCAATCCGTCCTGTGATCTTCCAATCACAATACCTCTGCCAGGGTAACTATTTTCCTTTAACATATCTTCCAAACACGGTAATACCATCTGATTTCCTCCTTAGAAAATTAATAACTCGATTCTCTCTATGACAATTGTATCATTCCATAAAAAAAATAACAAGAAACCATAACTCATTACAGATATGAAATTATTTATTGTTTTTTATAAGTTTAATTAATAAAACCTTGTATCTGAATAATTTAGATCACAGATACAAGGTTTTATTAAATTATAATTATATTTTATTGTTTAGTTTTTATCACAATCCCTTCTTCATTGCAAAAATATTGTATTCCGTCTTTTGTAATCCATCGATTCACTACTAGTTTACCAGATTTCTCAGCAATATAAGTATTGCCATTTCGAGTAAATATTTTGTCTTTTATTACTTTACCATTTAATTTTCTAGTATAATATAGACTTCCATTTATACTCGCCTTGTCACCTATAATAATTGCTCCTCCCTCGCTAGCTATATATTTATCGCCATTGAGTTTGAATACTTTATCTTCGATGACCTTTCCTGTTTTCTTTGTTGAATAGTATCGTTTTCCATTTGTTTCTACAATTTTTCCTGTAACAACTAAACCATTACTATCTACCACGTATTTGTTTCCAGACTCCACCTGTACAATGGAGGATATGTACTTCTCTCCTTTATCATTTAAAATAAAGCGGTCTCCTGCATCTGTTTTCACAATTGCTTTCGTCACTAGCTTTCCATTTTTATCATAGAACTTTTGATCCCGTTGAACTGCATCTACTGCTTTCACTAAAATGTCAGCCTTAACAGAAGTACTAATATCTGCCACTTCATTTCCCTTCTGTTCATTTGAAGAATCTTTCGACGGTATAGTTGGTATTGGTAATACTGGTACATCCCCTGGGTCTGCACTTGGTGTAGGGGTTGGCGTTGGTGTAGGGGTTGGCGTTGGCGTTGGTGTAGGGGTTGGCGTTGGCGTTGGGGTTGGCGTTGGCGTTGGTGTAGGGGTTGGCGTTGGCGTTGGCTTCATTGCGAATTTCCAATTATCCAAAGTCAAATCATTTTTATTTTCACCTGTATTAAAAACAAAAAATAAATTCTTTACTTCTGACAACGCTTCCTTTATTTCGGTGGTAACAACCGCAAATTTATTCAAATCTCCGGTAGCTGGAACATCTATGCTTCCAATTAGGTTCCCAGTTGCATTCTCACTTGAGTAATCCGTATAAATTGAAATACTTGCACCCGAAACACTTGCTGCTTTAAACGTTACCGATACTGGACTTTCTGCACCAAAATCTACATTTGCAAGTCCAATCCAATCGCCAGTACTAATAGATGTCAGCTGCATATTAACAGCATTGTTTGTTTCGCTAGCTTCCTTAGATACTTCCGTTGCAGTACCAACAGCCCATGCAAACGTCTCTGCTTCATTTACAACATACGGATTAAGATTAGCATGAGAAGAAGCAGTCCCCGTCTTTGTCATATTAGGCACGTTTGGTACTCCAGTTTCGTCAACAACCATGACATCTACATACGTTGTACGGAAAGATCCTGGTGCATCAGATGGCAAATTAATATCCAACGCATACTGAGGCGCATGATAGAACATATAGAACTGTTCGCCAAATTTCAAGATGCAATGATGATTATTACCAGTAGCAGCGGATGAAAAATTAGGACTTTGTCCTGGATTTTTCATAATAATTCCCTTATACGTAAATGGTCCCATCGGATTTTCACTTGTCATATATGCAATCTGAGCCGTTCCACCATTTGCCGCACCAGATGCGGAAGACCAGTTTGTACAGTAACTATAATAGTATGTATCACCAATCTTATTAATACCAGAATCTTCAAACATATAAGGAGCATCAATCTCAACAGCACTACCACTAACTGAAGTCATATCCTCTCCTAGTCTAATTACTCTGGCAGTTTTTGGATTTTCATCCTTTCCAGTTGGCACACCTCCACCAAAATACAAATATGCTGCACCATCATCGTCTACTAATACCGCAGGATCAAAAAGCCATGTCACTTCTGAAGCAGAGCAGCCAGGCACATTGCGATCAATGAGTGGCTTTCCAATTGGATCAATCCAAGGTCCAGTTGGAGAATCAGACGTTAATACACCAATTCCATTTGCTGAATTTGCAAAATACAGGAAGAATTTGGTTACCGTTTCACCCGTAACAGGATCCTTTACTTGATTATAGCAAATAGCTGGTGCCCATGAATTAGATGCCCATGAAGCAGCTCCGATTGCTCCAGTATAGCTATTATTAGCAACTTGAATTGAGCCATGATCGGTCCAGTTCATCATATCAGCCGAAGAGATACAATTGATGCTCTTGATTCTAGAATAATCATTTTTTAGGTATCTTCCCTTTGGGCTAACAACCAGATTTTCACTGTCATTCGATCCATAAACATAAACTCTTCCATTGTACTGAATGGCATATGGATCTGCTAAGAATCTTTGTGTTATGATAGGATTATTAATCGTAGTATCTTTATTTGACTCAACGAGACCTGGTTGTACAACTTCTATCTTCTTACCTATAATGGTTACTTCATCAAGAAAATAAGACAATGTCTTAGAGGTATCCTCTGGTAGATATAAATTCATTGACTTTTCATTATCGCAGTCATCTGGTATTGTATAATCGGTACTAAGCAAAACCCATTGTCCTTTCGGTGCATTCGCCGATACAACTCCTTTGTATTGCGCCTGTCCACTTTTATTTGTGTAGTTTAAGGTAAGTGCGGGCTTTGCACTGTCAGCCTCATCTTGCTTGAACCACATACTAATCGTATATGTCTCTCCTGGTTGACAATAATTTGCTATATTAAGCGAAGTCGCATGCCAATTATCAGTACGTCCCGTCACCGATAAGCATTTTTCTCCCGTGCTATCGTGACTGCCTGACACGACTTTTACCTCAGCAGGGCCAAAATTTCCAAATCCATTTAAGACACCTGCTTCAAAATCATTCGAATACACCGTATTATCCTCACTTGCTTGAATTGTTACCTTCTCCGTAC
>JASKJZ010000175.1 GCA_030154385.1 Clostridiales bacterium | reverse complement strand
AAGCAAGGACGTTTCCGTCAGAACTTACTTGGAAAACGTGTTGACTATTCGGGACGTTCGGTTATTGTCGTTGGACCAGAGCTTAAAATTTATCAATGCGGACTTCCAAAGGAAATGGCAATTGAATTATTCAAGCCATTCGTAATGAAAGAATTAGTAGCAAAGGGCATTGCCCATAATATAAAATCCGCTAAAAAGATGGTAGAACGTGTTCAAAATGAAGTATTTGACGTATTAGAAGAAGTAATCCGCGAGCATCCGGTTATGCTAAACCGTGCTCCGACCCTTCATAGACTTGGTATTCAGGCGTTTGAACCAACCTTAGTAGAAGGAAAAGCAATTAAGCTGCATCCGTTGGTTTGTACCGCTTTTAACGCGGACTTTGACGGTGACCAGATGGCGGTTCATCTCCCATTATCTGTGGAAGCACAGGCAGAATGCCGTTTCTTATTGCTGTCGCCAAACAACCTGTTAAAGCCTTCCGATGGTGGTCCAGTAGCTGTACCTTCACAGGATATGGTGCTTGGTATTTACTATCTGACGCAGGAACGTCCTGGTGATATGGGAGAAGGAAACTTCTATAAGAGTATAAATGAAGCGATTCTTGCTTATGAAAATAATGCAGTAACACTTCATGCACGCATTAAGGTTCGTAGAGCTGGAATCAATGTGTCAGGAGAAAAAGAATCAAGAGTGATTGAATCAACGTTAGGACGCTTTATTTTTAATGAAATTTTAAGTCAAGATCTTGGATTTGTAGATCGTTCGAATCCAGACAACTTTTTGAAGCTTGAAGTGGATTTCCACGTTGGTAAGAAACAGTTAAAGCAAATTCTTGAAAAATGCATCAATACCCATGGTGCAACCGGAACCGCAGAAACCTTGGATGCAATCAAATCCTTAGGGTATAAATATTCGACAAGAGCGGCGATGACCGTATCGATTTCTGACATGACGGTGCCACCAAAGAAAAAAGAAATTATTGCACAGGCAGAAGCTACGGTTGAGCGTATTGCAAGAGATTTCCGTCGTGGTCTTACCACAGAGGAAGAACGTTATAAATCGGTAATTGAAACCTGGAAGGAAGCCGATGATGAAATTACAGAGGCACTCCTTTCCGGACTTGATAAATACAACAATATTTATATGATGGCGGACTCTGGAGCCCGTGGTTCGGATAAACAGATTAAGCAGCTTGCGGGTATGCGTGGACTTATGGCCGATACCTCAGGTAGAACCATCGAACTTCCGATTAAGTCAAATTTCCGTGAAGGACTTGACGTTTTGGAATACTTTATCTCCGCACATGGAGCGCGTAAAGGTCTGTCCGATACTGCACTTCGTACCGCTGACTCTGGATATTTGACACGACGTCTGGTTGACGTATCCCAGGATTTGATTATTCGTGAAGTGGATTGCTCTCTTAGCAGAAAAGAAATTCCTGGTATGTGGATTAAAGCATTTACAGATGGAAAAGAAGTAATTGAAAGCCTGGAAGATCGTATCAGCGGAAGATATTCTTGCGAAGATATCCTGGGTGATAATGGTGAAGTGATTGTTAAAGCAAATCATATGATTACACCAAAGCGTGCAACAAAAATTGTAAATACAAAAGCAATGCTAGATGCAGGCGATAAAGCAAAAGTAAAGATTCGTACCATTTTAACCTGTCGTTCTCATATTGGAGTTTGTGCGAAGTGCTATGGTGCGAACATGGCAACGGGAGAAGCGGTTCAGGTAGGAGAAGCAGTTGGAATTATAGCAGCGCAGTCCATCGGAGAACCAGGAACCCAGCTTACAATGCGTACCTTCCATACCGGTGGTGTAGCGGGAGATGACATTACGCAAGGTCTTCCTCGTGTCGAGGAACTTTTTGAGGCAAGAAAGCCAAAGGGTCTTGCCATCATAGCAGAGTTTGGTGGAACGGTTACGATCAGTGATACCAAGAAAAAGCGTGAAGTTATTGTGACCAACAAAGAAACTGGTGAATCGAAGGCATATCTGATTCCATATGGTTCCAGAATCAAGGTATTAGAGGGGCAGGAATTAGAAGCGGGAGACGAGCTGACAGAAGGTAGTGTTAACCCACACGATATCTTAAAGATTAAGGGTGTTCGTGCGGTACAAGATTATATGATCCAGGAAGTACAGCGTGTATATCGACTCCAAGGTGTAGAAATCAACGATAAGCATATTGAAGTTATTGTTCGTCAGATGCTTAAGAAAATCCGCATTGAGACGAATGGTGATTCAGAATTCTTACCTGGTACCTTAGTGGATACGCTTGACTTTGACGACGAGATAGAACGCTTAGAAGCAGAAGAAAAGATTGTCCCAGAAGGAAAACAGGTTATGTTAGGTATTACCAAGGCAGCACTTGCAACCAACTCCTTCTTATCAGCCGCTTCCTTCCAGGAAACGACCAAGGTACTAACCGAAGCCGCAATCAAGGGAAAAGTAGATCCGCTGATTGGCTTGAAGGAAAATGTTATTATTGGTAAGCTGATTCCAGCAGGAACTGGTATGAAACGGTATCGTAGTGTACAATTAAGCAGTGATATTCCAGAAATGATTGATTTCTCGGATGACTTTGATTCCTTTGATGACGAGGAAGAGGTAATGGAAGAAATGAGTATGACGGAAGAATAAATCGATTGGGAGATTTTGGAGACTGGTGTTTCCGAAATCTCCCAATTATATTGACCGACTAAGTGAAAACGCGTATAATGTGGGTTGTAAGGGTGAGTCTATTTCTTGGAGGTATGCTATGGATAAAGTGAATTTAATTCAGCAATTAGCGCAGGAAATGAAAATGAACAAGGAAAAAGAAAAAAGCGGCGATGATCAGTACAATAGTTCGACTGGAACGCTGGAAACAGATCCTTATAAGACACTGGAAACTCTAAAACAAGAAGAACGAAAAAAAGATGATATATGGGATCGTTTGAAATTAAAACCAACCGATTTTCATTAATCAAAAATGGAGCCATGGATATTGGCTCTTTTTCTTATCGGAAAGTAGGTATCGTGAAATGAAAGCATTGGTAATCGCTGAAAAACCATCCGTTGGAAGAGACATCGCTCGTGTGTTGAAGTGCAATAGCAAACAGAATGGTTTTTTTGAAGGACAAAACTATATCGTGACCTGGGGACTTGGTCATTTAGTGGAGCTTGCGCCACCAGAAGAATATAACAAAGAATATAGGGAATGGAAGATGGAGCATTTGCCCATTATGCCAGACCATTGGAAATTAGAAGTAATCAAGCAAACAGGCAAACAATTCAACACGGTAAAAACACAGATCCATCGTAGTGATGTCGCAGAGATCATTATCGCCACCGACGCTGGACGAGAAGGAGAACTGGTAGCCAGGCTCATTCTAGAAAAAAGCGGCAATAAAAAGCCAATTAAGCGTCTTTGGATCTCGTCGGTTACAGACAAAGCAATCAAAGAGGGATTCTCTCATTTGAAGAGTGGCGCCGATTACATTCCACTCTATCACGCAGCAATGGCGCGCGCAAAAGCGGACTGGTTAGTAGGTATGAATGCAACCAGGGCTTTGACCTGCAAATATAACGCCCAGTTATCTTGCGGACGCGTGCAGACACCGACTCTTGCTATGATTGCAAAACGGGAAGAAGAGATTCGCAGCTTTATTCCAAAGTCCTATTATCGAATAGTAGCGACCGATCAAGGTGGCATTTATCAATGGAAAGATAAAAAGAGCAACACCAACGCAACCTTTGATAAAGCATATGCGGAGCAAGTCCTCCAAAAGATTTCGGGACATTTTGGTGTCATAACGAGAGTTGACAAGCAGCCCAAGAAATCGTATGCCCCTCTTTTGTATGATTTAACGGAGCTTCAAAGAGACGCGAACCGGCTGTTTAATTATTCTGCAAAGGAAACGCTAAACATTATGCAGCGGCTTTACGAAAATCACAAGGTATTGACCTATCCCAGAACCGATTCCAGGTATATCACAAGCGATATCGTCGCCACGATACCAGAACGGCTGCAGGCAATCCGTATAGCACCTTATAAGGATCTTGTGAAAAATCTTGCAAAAGAAAGGTTTTCTACACGTGCTTCCTATGTAAACGATGCGAAGGTATCGGATCATCATGCGATTATACCGACCGAGCAATATGTGGATTTATCCCATATGACAATCGATGAGCGAAAAATTTATGATCTGGTCGTGAAGCGATTTTTAGCGGTGCTCTATCCGCCTTATGAATACGAGCAGACGACAGCAGAGCTTGTGGTAGAGGGAGAGAGTTTTACTGCCAAAGGGGATGTTGTAAAGCAGCTTGGTTGGAAGGAAGTATACGATAATAGTTGGCGCGAAGAGGATGAGGAAGAGACAGACGATGGCCGCTTGCCTGAATTACCAAAAGGTCAACGGCTGGATAGCCTAAACTTCCAAATCAAAGAAGGTAAGACAAAGCCACCTGCCTATTTCAATGAAGGAACCCTTTTGTCAGCGATGGAAAACCCAGTGAAATATATGGAAACAAAGAAAAAGGAAGATATCAAAATTCTGGGAGAAACAGGCGGACTTGGAACTGTTGCGACAAGGGCGGATATTATCGAAAAGTTATTTGCAAGTTTTTTAATTGAGAAAAAGGGAAAAGATATCTTGGTGACCTCCAAAGGAAAACAGCTCCTAGAATTGGTACCAGATGATTTGCGAAGACCAGAAATGACGGCGCAGTGGGAGCGAAAGCTATTGGAAATAGCAAAAGGCAAGCGTAAAAGTGCGGATTTCATGAATGAAATCGCCTCTCATACGAAAGAACTTTTAAAGCAAATCAAGACGCAGGAGGGAAGCTTCCGTTATGATAATATAACCAACAAAAAATGTCCGGATTGTGGGAAACGTCTGTTGCTTGTTAATGCTAAAAATAGTAAAAAGCTGGTTTGCCAGGATCGGGAATGCGGGTACCGGGAGACGATATCTCGCGTTAGCAACGCAAGGTGTCCGGTATGTCATAAAAAGATGGAGCTTGTGGGCAAGGACGAAAAGCAGCAATTTACCTGTAGCTGTGGACACAAAGAAAAGCTTGATGCTTTTACGGAGCGAAGAAAGAGTGAAACGGGCGGTGCGAGTAAAAAAGATGTTGCAAAATTTCTAAATCAGCAAAAAAAAGAGGCAAAGGAGCCAGTAAACAATGCACTGGCCAATGCTCTCTCAAATCTTAAGCTATAGGTTCTTTGCTGTGTTTTTTGGTTAATAGGATACCGCTCGTGAGTGCAGTAAAGGGAGCAACGGTCACAAGACCAAAGCTTCCAAGCAAGGTATCCAGGATTTCAGCCGACACGTATTTATAATTTAGGATGTTATAAATGGGTGTTCCTTGTGCCATAAAGGTCATAAGCAGGGCGATATAACCACCGGAATAGGCCAAAAGCAGGGTTGTTGTCATCGTTCCCATGGCAGCGCGTCCAACATTCATGCCAGAACGAACAGCCTCCCAAACACCAATATCTGGTTTTTTCTGGATGACCTCATGAACGGCAGAAGTAATATCCACTGCCAAATCCATGACAGCGCCGGAAGATCCAATAAATATCGTCGCCATAAATATTCGGGTCAAATTAAGGTCTTGATAGCCGCTATATAAAAGGCTCTCCGAGTAGCTCATAACAGCGCCGTGAATGCGAAATTGACTGGTAAAAATCATGCCCATAATGCAGGTTACAAGAATGCCAAGGACAGCGCCACTTGAGGCCGACAACCATCTTTTGTCAAAACCATAGACCAAAGAAATGATAAAGAGGGTCAAAAATATGACGATGACAAGACCCACAAATAACGGATTTTTTCCATCCAAATAGGAAGGGAC
>JASKJZ010000174.1 GCA_030154385.1 Clostridiales bacterium | reverse complement strand
GGATTGTCTTTTCCAAGAATGAGCTGCTCAAGCCTTTCTGGCTCCATCCCAATTCCGTTGTCCCTAATGACAATTTCTACCTGCTGCTCCGCTTCTAAAAGTCGGCAGGTAATCGCAATCGTTCCCCAATCCTTTTTATACTTTAATCCGTGATAGATTGCATTTTCTACAATTGGCTGCAAGGTCATTTTGGGGACACTAACTTGATTACAGCCCAGGTCCACTGATATATCGTAGGTGAATTTATCCTCATATCGCATCATTTGAAGCTCTAAGTAGTCTTCGATGATGCGAAGCTCACGCTCAAGTGGTATGATTTCCTCACTGTCAGACAAGGAGTTTTTATAGTAGTCTGCCAGCTTTTTTGTGACTCTTTGTGCTTCTCGGTTCTTATTCATCTGTGATAGCATAATAATAATATCCAATGTATTATATAAAAAATGCGGCTTTACCTGTTCCCCGATCAAAGAAAGCTCATACTCCCGTTTCTTTCTTGCTTCCTCATCAACCTTTCGTAAAAGTTCTTCAATTTGTGAGGTCATCCGATTGAAAATCTGCCCAAGTTTTCCAATTTCATCTTCTGTTTTAAAATAAAACTTGACCGCTAAATCGCCATTTCCAATTTGCTCTGCCCCCTCCTTTAAGATGACAAGAGGTTTTGTAATAAAACCTGTAATCAAAATAACCACCAACGTCAACAAAAAGACGAGGACAAAACCTATCCCCACCATGGTATACACGATATCCTTGATTTCCACATTGAAGGCATCCAGATTGGTAATACCGACTACGGTCCACCCATACACCTCGCTCGTCACACTGGCAACCAAGTAGGAATTGCCTTGAAAGGAAAACGTTTTACTCTCCTCCTGCTTCCATAGCCCTTCGGATAATACCTTGTCCTCCACGGGGGTTATTTCTTGCCGCTCCGTTACGTTGATTCCCCTTCGATCAAACAAATAGTACTGACTAATTTTATTATCAAAGTTTTTTTCTACTACCATAGTAGGAAGCTGGATAAACAAATAGCCAAGGAGCTTGCCCGATTCCTTTTGCAGGACCTTTTTCCCTAGTACAATATCTCCAAAGCTATCCCCTTTATCAAATAAAATGGTTTTTCCCGTTGTTTGTTCCAGTGTTTTCATTCCCTTTGAAGATAAAAGATCCGAAGCCGTAAAAGTAGCTTTGGTATTGGTATTATAAAGCTTTCCCGATTTATCCAGATAAACGATGGATTCCATATCTCCAAATACAACAAGGGCGCTGTTTAATTCGCCCAGGATAAGACCCTCTATGGTCACTTCATTCTTTTCGTTATCTTCTAATATCCGATTCATATTGATGGTAATATAATTCGAACAGACCTCTGCATTTGAAAAAACATTTTCGATACGATCGGTCATAACCGAAAGGTTCTCCTCAATATGATTTTTGCTCCTGGTAACGGTAGCTTGATTATATCGATGAATGATGACCAGAGCAAATATAAAAAGTGGAACAAGTGCCGTAACTAAGCTAATCCAGGCAATCTTATACTTAAGTGACATTGCGTACACCTTGGATTTTAAGTTACGAATCATTGTTCCACCACCTTATCGTTTCTTACTTATCATCATTATAATAAAAATGTTGGTTCTTGTACACCCCTTTATCCTTTGACTGCGCCTCCTATTGTCATCGCCTTTTCTACCTTATCACTAAAGAGTACATAAACTAGGATTGCCGGAAGACTGGCAATTACCATCGTGGCTCCCATACCGCCCCAATCCGTGGTAAACTGCCCCTGGAAGAATAATACTCCAAGCGGCAGTGTCTTTAAGGCTGCATTGGAGCCCACCAAAACATTTGCCAGGATAAATTCATTCCAAGCTGCTAAAAACACATAGATTGCAAGGGTAGCGGTCGCAGGTCTGACTAACGGCACAATAATCTTAAAGAAGGTCTGATAGATATTCGCTCCATCCATACAGGCCGCCTCCTCAAGCTCCATTGGTATCCCCTTGAAAAATCCATAATAGATCATGCAGGAAAACGCAAGATTGATTGCCGTATACGGAAGAATCAATGACCATCTGGTATTGGATAAGGACAGACCTTGTACGATCTTTACAACCGGAATCAAAATAGCCTGCACGGGAATGAACATCCCAAGGGAGAGAAAAATCCGAAGTGCGGTCTGTCCCTTAAATATCATACGTGACGTTGCATATGAGAATAACAAGGCGCAAAACAGGGTAATAACCACCGTCGCTACCGAAACTAGCACACTGTTTAAAAAGTAGGTTGGCACATCGTATTTATTCCATGCACTGATGTAATTTTCGATGCGAAGTACCGTAGGAAACCCATACGGGTTCGTGACAAAGATTTCCTCGTTGTTCTTAAAAGAATAAAACACCATCCAGATCAGAGGATAAAGTGAAAATCCAGCATACAGCCATAAAAACAGGGAAAAGATCATACGTTTTGGATTCCATTTCATTCTCATGCTCTCTTCCTCCTTTTCGGTTTTGCCACATCAGCATCGTTTCCTTTAAATACAGCATTAATCACAACAATCGCCGCAAGGCACTCTAACACCAATATTGTTGCCGATGCGAGTCCATAGCCGTACTCTTTGCTTCGGAATGCAGAGCTGTACATCATATAGGCCAAGGTGTAGGTCGAGGTACCAGGTCCACCCTTAGTCATAATATACATTTCCGTAAATGCCTTGATACCACCGGTAACCGAGATCACTAAACTACTTTTATAGGTCTCTGCAAGAAGAGGTATCGTAATATGTCGATGTGCCACCGAATTACTAGCTCCGTCAATCTGTGCCGCCTCATAATAATCCGTTGCGATTGTCTTTATACCAGCCACAATCAATGCAAACTGATATCCCATCCACTGCCATGCATTTACAAAGGCAATTGCATAAATGGAATGATAGCGATCACTCAGCCAGTTTTGCTGATAATTGATGTGCAAGGTCTTTAATAAGGTGTTTAAAAGACCGCTTTCTGCATTGAAAATTGAGAGCCAAAGCTGACATACCACCGTTACCGATAATACCACTGGTATAAAGTAAGCAACTCGAAAAAACTTTCTACCCTTCATCTTCGCATCGGAGACTGCGATTGCAAAAATTGTAGCCAAAATCATCTGATAGAGCGTAATCACAATTGCAAAGAGTATCATATTTTTATTCGAGGTATAAAAAACCTTGTCGCTAAAAAGACGACTGTAGTTCTTGAGCCCGGTGAATACCGGGGCACTGATGCCGTTCCATTTGGTAAAGCTGTAGGCAAACACCTGCAAAATCGGAACAAATACAAAGGTAACGAACAAAATCAGTGCCGGTAAAATAAACAGGGTGATGGCTATTTTATTGCTTCTAAATCTCTTCAAGGTAAATCTCCCCCTCTATTCGTTCATCCTGCTTATAACACCATCCATCTCTTGGATAAATTCATCCGCAGAGTACTGTGGAGATAAGAGGAATCTGGTCTGGTCTTCAATTCCTGTCTTAAAGGTAGAGTTTGTCAAGCCCCATGTGAATTTTGTCATAGACGTAATGCTTGGAATCGTATCCGATAGCTTTTGCATCATAGGTGCAAGCTCGCTCTCTGGCTGTAATCCAGTCTCCATAGATACAAATACCTTGCCATTTAAAATCTTAGATTCGCAGTATTTTTCTGCGATAAATTCTGCTACTTCTGCTGCCAGTGCTGCGTGTTCACCATTTGGATTCACTGCATAACCACTCGTAGATCCACCGCCAGAAAAAACGGATTTTCCAGCTTCATAGCTTGCTGCATCTGCTGCAGGATAGAACATCCAATCTACATCATCTCCTAATTTTGTGGTTGCATCTGGAATATACCACTGGCCATTTAAGAACATTGCTGCCTTTCCTTCTAAGAAAAGAGCAGATGCCTGATCATAGTTGGTATTGGTAACGTCAGCCGAGAACATCCCGGCATTTACGAGTTCATTCATCATCTTAGCAGCATCTGCGTAGCCTGCATCGTTGATTCCCTTGCTGCCGTTATCAAGATCTTTGATACCACCAGCGAAGTAGCGTGTTGCAATCGCATCATACATAGCAGAAGAAATCCAGCCTTCCTGTCCAAAGAGAGCCATTGGAAGTATGTCATTATCATTAAATACCTTGATGCAGTTCAAAAGCTCTTCATAAGTGGTAGGTACTTCTAAATTGTATTGTTGAAACAACGCTTTGTTGTAGTACCAAAGTACATATTCTTGCCCCGCATATGGGAATACATAAATCTTTCCATCATCGGAGTATAATAAATCTTTACAAGATTCAAATACCTTATCTTCAAAGCCGGTACTCTTTGCTACCTCTGTCACATCCATGATCTGTCCTGTTTCACGGAAGGAATTGATAATGTCCGTATTTGCCTGAAAAATATCAGGCAGATTGTTGCTTGCTGCCATTGTATTGAGTGTCATATTGTCATCTTGTGCCTGTACGATCAATTCGAGTGTCACATTTGGATATGCTTCTTTTAATTTTTCTACGGCATAGTCATATGGTATCTTGGTGTCATCATCGGCATATTGTGCATAAATAGTAAGCGTTACTGGCTCTGCTGTCTCTGCTGTCTCCTCTGCTGCCGGAGCAGCTGTATCCTCTGCTGTCTCTTCGGTCTGTGCCGTCGTATCCGTTGTCGTCGTACTCTCTGATTTGCTTCCACAGCCTGCTAAAAGAGAGGCTGTCATGGTTGTTGCTAATAATAGACTAAATAATCTTTTTTTCATCTTACATTCTCCCATACATTGTATATGTTTATTTGTTACACTTACATTATACTTGTGCACAATGCATGACTCCATGTAATATTCAACAAAAAAATGGTACTTTTAAACAAAGTACCATTTTTTTAACCTCCTTATGCATTTATATGTCTTCTTTATAGTTCAAAAAAATACGATCAAATTCCTCTTCTTTTTCTAAAAATGCCTGTACAATCGTAGGTTCAAAATGTGTTCCACTCTCCTCCTTAATCATTTTCATCGTTTCCTCATGGGAATAGGCAGCCTTATAAACCCGCTTACTCCGAAGTGCATCATAGACATCTGCCACTGCTACAATCCGCGCAGATAAAGGAATCTCCTCTTTTTCAAAGCCCCGTGGATAACCCGCACCATTCCACCACTCATGATGGCTATACACGATCTGCTTTGGATATTTAAAAAAGGTCTCCGAGCGCTGCATCATTCGTTCTGCTCGCTCAATTGCCTGAAGCCCAGGGAGTGTATGACTTTTCATAACTTCGTATTCCTCTTTGGAAAGCTTTCCAGGCTTTAATAAAATCGCATCAGGAATCCCGACCTTTCCAATGTCATGCAGCGGAGAGGAAGCCGTAATTAATTCGATTGCGACATCTGTAAGTTCTTCTTTGTAATTGACATCCTCTGCCAGCTCGTGGCAAAGAACACGTACATACTCCTTGGTTCTCTCCAAATGATTGCCTGTTTCTTGGTCTCTCGTTTCAGCAAGAGAAGCTAATGCTACAATCGAAACCTCCTGAATCAGTGCAATTTCCTTTGTTCTTCTGGCTATTTCTTTCTCTAAATATTCATTTTTATTTTTCAAAAAATCCCGCGATGCCTTCAGGGAAAGATGTGCTTTCACCCTTGATAATAAGATTGCTGGGTTGACTGGCTTCGTGATATAATCCACAGCACCAAGATCTAACCCCCGACTTTCGTTTTCCGCATCGTTTTTTGCAGTTAAAAAGATAATGGGAATGTCTTGATATTCTTTTCTTTCTTTGATTTTTTTACAGGTCTCATAACCATCCATGACTGGCATCATAACATCCAAAAGAATCAAATCCGGA
>JASKJZ010000173.1 GCA_030154385.1 Clostridiales bacterium | reverse complement strand
TTTGGATAAAAACCAGGCATTTCTGCAGTCTCTCCCCCAATCAAAGCAGCTCCTGCCATCTTGCAGCCCTCAGAAACTCCCTTTACGATAGTAGCAATTTTTTCTGGTTCATTTTTTCCACAAGCAATGTAATCTAAAAAAAACAGAGGTTCACCGCCCGTACAGGCAATGTCATTTACACACATAGCGACACAGTCAATGCCAATCGTATCGTGCCGATCCATAAGAAACGCCAATTTTAATTTTGTCCCAACTCCATCCGTTCCAGAAACCAACGTCGGTTTTTCCATATATTGAAAAGAGCCCAGGGAAAACGCGCCAGAAAATCCTCCTATTTTAGTTAGGACTTCCTTTCGCATTGTCTCCTGGACATACTGTTTCATTAGTTCCACTGATTGATAACCTGCTTCGATATCGACACCTGCATTTTTGTAATCCATGCCATAACCTCCAAAATTCGATCTGATTGATTGATTTCGGATTAATTGTATCATACAAATCCTTTGGATTACTAGTCCTTGGTCTTATGGATTTCTAATGCATGTAATAAGTGAAACTAATATATTTTTATATTTTTATAAGCCGTTCTATAACGCTTGCTCTCCAACCACTTGTACTTTAATCAAATTTGTGGTTCCTGACATACCAAGGGGTACTCCTGCCGTAATGACCGTCAAGTCTCCTTGTTTCAAGAAACCAGTATCCATAACTTCCTTTACCGCATGTTCAAAAAGCTCTTCGGTATCTTGTTCTTCACGAATATGAAGCGGATAGATACCCCATGATAAATTTAGCTGGCGGCAAATATGTGAGTAAGTTGCACAACCAAGAATTGGGCATTCCGGACGATACTTTGTAACCATTCTTGCAGTTCTTCCAGACTTCGTAACTGTAATGATAGCCTTTGCTCCCATATCATGCGCAATGGTACAGGTCGCATGTGAAATTGCTTCGGTAATATCATGATTATTTTCGTTGTCGATACTTTTAAAACGCTTTTTATAATCAATATCTTGTTCCGTACGTTCTGCAATTTTTACCATAGTCTCAAGTGTCTGAACTGGATATTTTCCTGCTGCAGTCTCACCGGATAACATAATCGCACTTGTTCCATCATAAATCGCATTCGCAACGTCTGCTGTTTCAGCACGCGTTGGCCTTGGATTCTTCATCATGGAATCGAGCATCTGTGTCGCGGTAATAACTGGCTTTCCTGCATTGTATACCTTCTTTATAATCATCTTTTGAAGAACTGGTACTTCTTCACCAGGAATCTCAACCCCCATATCACCTCTGGCAATCATAATACCATCTGCTTCTTCTATAATTTCATTGATATTTTCAACACCTTGCATATTTTCAATTTTGGCGATAATCTGAATTGAGTCTCCACCATTTTCTTTTAATAGCTTCCTCACATCCTGTACATCTTTTGCTGTACGGGTAAAAGATGCTGCGATAAAATCAAATCCATTCTTAATCCCAAATAAAATGTCCTGCTTGTCCTTTTCACTGATAAATTCCATGGTAAGCTTTGTACCAGGCACATTAACACCCTTGCGGTTTGAAATCACACCGTCATTTTGAACCTTGCAGATAATATCCGTATTCTCAACGCGCTCTACAATCAATTCGACCAACCCATCATCAATCAAAATACGGGAGCCCTCACTTACATCCTGAGGCAGTTCCTTATAGGTAATCGAAACCTCATGCTCATTTCCGTCAATTTCTCTTGTAGTCAGAACAAATTTCTGTCCTTGGGTAAGATTAATTTTGCCTTCCGTAAAAGTACCAATACGAATCTCTGGACCTTTCGTATCAAGAAGTGCTGCTACTGGCAAATCCAACTCATTGCGTAGTTTTTTTAACATTTTGAGACGATTTGTACATTCATCATAGGTAACGTGGGAAAAGTTAAATCTTGCAACATTCATTCCTTTCACAAGTAATTCTCTCATTACTTCCTCGTTGTCAGTAGAAGGTCCTAGTGTACATATTATTTTGGTTTTTCTCATAAATATTCTCCTATCTAATTTCTCAATCATTTACTTGCAAGGCAAATATTATTTACTTTCTTATTATAACATATATATTATAAGAAAAGAAGTTGCATCTTGCAACTTCATTTCTCATAAATTTATTATGTTATTACGCAATCTTTTTATTGAATTTCACTTAAATAGGTCTGAACACGGTTCTGAATCAGCTTAGCTGTCTCCTCCGCTGACTTTTGTCCTGCAAAGTATGCACCCGTTTCCTCATCCATAATGTCATAAATCTTCGAATCATAATTTACAATCTGGTTTAGTGACTTGATAAAGGTCATTACCTTATTGTATTCCTCTTCAGTAAGAACGCCAAGCTTTTCTTCTTTTCCGTTTACGGTATAGGTCTCTTCATAAGGTACTTCCTTCCCATTTTCATCAGTATAGGTTGGCACCTTTTGCGCTTCTGCTTTTTTCTTCTCAATAGCACTCAATTTGATTGGCCAGGAATAAGTCATATTCTCTTGATAATCATCTTCTAAGAAGGTTTTTACAAACTCCCAGGCTGCTTCTTTGGATGCTGATTTTGCGGAAATTGCAAGTTCCATATTTGTAATAAAGGCAGATCCATTTTTATTTGCATTTGGAAAACCAATAAAAGTTACATCCTCTCCAAAGGTCGCCTTTTGTAAGCGATGGAACTCTGAAAAATCAGAAAAATAACTTTCCATCAACAAGATATTTCCCTTGCGATAATCCAAGTCAGAATCCGAATAATCGACCATTTTCCCATTTTCTTGTTCCTTCATTAGATCATCGTTACTAGGGAACTTATTTGCAAATTCTAACAGACGGATAAATTCTGGATTATCAAAATTGCAGGTTCCCTTGTCAAAATCGACATACTCATCCATGCACATAAAGTTCCCATCGTATAAAATCCGCTCTTTGGTCGTCTGATCAAAAATCTTGGTTCCCTCTGGTTTTGATGCAATCAATGCATCCAAGTCATCCATTGTCCATCCATTTTCACTTCCGACATCCTTTGTTTTTCCAATTACGGTATAAACACTAAAGGATGGAATGATTTTATAAAGCTTTCCGTCCTTTTCCGCGGCAGTAAAAATATTTTCCAGGTAATCACTCATGTTAAAGGTTTCATCCTTATCCATCAGATCATAATAGTTTAAGAAAAGTCCTTTCGATACGAAGCCCTCAAAAGCACTGGCATCGTTTACACATAAGATGTCTGGCACATCACCCGAAATAATGTCGGTGTTAAGCTTTTGTGAACCAGCCATATAGTCATCCTCAGTATTGTAAACGGAGTAATCTTTAAGCGTGATTCGATATTTTTCACTCTTTTTATTAAATTCAATAATGCTAGGACTTAGCTGCATATCATAAACCGTTGCTAAGGTTAACACCGTTTTATCCACAACATCCTTTGGATCTACCTTGGTCATCACCGCAAGCTCACTTGTATTCTTTATATAGTTATTTGAGACACACACAATGCGTCCATCCGAAAGACCTGCAAGATAATTAATATTACTTCCGTCCACGTCTGAATCAATCCAGTTAAGAAGCTTGGTCTTTTCTCCCGTACTAATCATGTAACCATAAAGGTCGGTTGAATCCTTTAGATAAAGATCATAATCTGTTGCCTGATAAAAGCTGTAGTTATTCATGTTACCTTCAATTTTTATCGGTTCTGAAAAGCTTTTTGTTTGTTCATCATATTGTTTTATTTCTCTAGAGGAATAATCCTGGGTATACTGTGTTAAGGTAAGCTTCCCATCCTTTGTAAGGAACGCACTATCCACATAGCTGTTGCTGGTATCAACGGAGTTAATCTGCTTTCCATCCTTGTCATAAATCTCAAGACTCTCGTATGACATTAAAAAGAGATTTCCATTTCCATCGACTAGCATATTGCTTGGATAAAAATCATCTTTCTCCTTTAGTTCCATCTGAAATAACTCGTTCCCAGAAGAGTCCCGCTTCTCAATGGAATTCTTTGAGGTATATTGTATGTTATCTGGATCTGAATCATCCGTGATATACTGTGATTTGTAGAAATAGAGATTTCCCTCCTGGTCGGCAGTAAATTGGCTGATGTTACTATTCTCTGAGTTATCCTGTTCATAGAGCTCCTTCACATCACTTCCGTCTGGATTCATGGAATAAATCTCATAGGTGTAACCCTTTGACTCAATGTATCCATCCACGTAAATACGATCATTTATAACTTTCATTGTATTTACGTTTGTCATTCCTTCCGGCAAAGCAAAATATTCTGCATGATAAACATGATCCTTATCCATCACGGTCTTTGGTCCTTTTCCACTGCCTCCGCATCCTGCTAAAACTCCACATGCTAACAATGCAGTCATTCCAAGCATCGCTATTTTAGTGAATTTCTTTTTTTTCATTTCTTTTTTCCTCCCACTTTTTCCTTTTTCTTACCTCTTGTTTCTCTTGCATGATTTTATAGAAATATCGAATTGTCCATTTCCGGTTTCGGAAACGCTTCCACAACCAACTGATTCCAACTAGAAGTGGATACAACCATATCAGAACAACCAAACCTAACATTGCCGTCTTTTCATTTTCCTTGGCTCTTGCTATATTTTCCCAAAAAGGATATTCCAGTGCTTTACGTTTCATTGTCCGTACTTGGAACTCTTTCATCACACGAAGAAGGGAAGGCACTTCAAAACGGTTACTATTCTCTATAATTTCTACCTCTAAATCCTCCAGATTGGCATCTGCAAGTGTGGTCTTTGATAAATCCACACCTGCTACATTCTTTAAAGCCAGCTGCTTGGCGAATCCAGAAACAGGATTGGGTAAAAGCATTTGATAACACCCAATTTTGGTTGAACCTACATCCTCACCTGCAAATAACTCAAACGGTACCATGATTTGAGACAATTTTCCGACCGATTGTTTGGTTACTTTATCCTCTTCCAGCAAAAAAACGCCAGCAATTCTGCACTTTTTCCCTCCTATCTCAATACTTTTCCCCACCACATCATCGGATCCAAATAAATCCCATGCGACTTGTTGATCAATCAAAATGCGATCCTTGGATTCCTCATTCGGTGCAAAATAGTACCCTTGCAGCATGGTAAGCGGATGAAAATAAAAGAAATCTCCTCCCACACCAATCATATTGACCTTCTGTGAACTACCTTCACTCGTTACGGTTTCGGTTCGCTTGCTGGAATAGCAATCCATCCATAATCTGGCATCCTGGTTGGCCGCCTGTATCGACGCTTCCTCCAAAGACTTCCGAATTCCACTCCGGTACCCATTCAAGCTGTTTTGTGTAACGGTTGCATCTTCCGTAAAAAAGGCAGAAATTTGTGCATATCGTTCTCCATCATTGCCAAAACGGCTCGCCGCCTGTTCCGATACTAAATGACTTCCAATCGACTGATATCGAATCATGCAAAAGAGACCAGCAGCGACAAGTAATAAAATGCCAAACTGCTTTTTATATCTCTTTATCATACATCTCCTCCCTCGACTAAACGCACCTGCATACCAGCTTGAATTGGTTTGGTAGAAGTTGTGATGATAAACTCACTTCCTGTGGACGAACCGCTAATCGCGGACGATGTTTCATCCGAAGCTAACACTTTGACATCCAAACGTGTGGCAATATAACGGTTTCCAAGCGGACTGCTCTTAACCTGAATTGCGAGTACAAATTTTCCTTTATTGTCCTCATGAATTGCACTGTTTGGGACAATCGTGTCATAATATGCCGTCTTATCTCCAACCGATAGCTCAAGACTTTGCCCAACCGTTACATCTCCGGTTATGTTAAAGGTTACAATTTTATTTTTTCCAGGATTTGCAG